>JAABSK010000019.1 GCA_011390435.1 Desulfobacteraceae bacterium
CATCCATAGGGTTGAGCGGATCCTGATTTTGGAGCTGCGCCACCAGCATGGTTAAAAACGTATCCCGGCCCAGAGCCTCTTCCCGCTCAGCCTTGGATGTGTCTGTCGATTGATAGCTGCTGGAAATTGCTTCAAGGGATTTGTTATTTGCAGATGAAATGGTCATGATATTCTCCTTTTATGCCACAAAGTGCAAGGAACCATCCGGGTTTAACACACCGGAAAGCCCTGTTGCACTGTCTGAATTTTCAGCGGTGCTGATACCGGCCAGACCCTTTTCCCGATTCTGCCGCCGCCGGGAAAACTGATCTGCCTGATGTCTGGCATCTGCCATGGATTGTCTGAAATCAGCATTCATATCCACCTCAAACCGTTCAAGAGTCACCCCGGAGGAGGACAGTACGCTTTTCAGGTCTACTGCAGTGCTGGTCAGAATATCCCTGGCCGCCAGGGTTTCTGTCACAATACTGACCTTCAGGGTGTTTCCGGAATTGTCAATGGTCATCATCAGGCGGCCCAGTTCCGGGGGTTTCAATTGAATTCTGATCAGGTTTTCACCCTGATCGATGGCCCGGACAAGGCTTTTGCTCACCTGGTGCGTCACATGGGCAGGCAGCGGCCGGGCTGGTGCATTGGATTTTACCGCATTCGCAGATGGTGTACCGTCTTTTGCCTTGATGTCAGATGCGGAAAACTGAAACGCGTCTGAGCTGCCAGATGCTCTGGATCCTGAATTTTTTGCAAGCCCCTGGCCCTCTTTGTTCAGAACATTTGTCTCTGAAGCGGAAGCATCCTTTTTTTCACCAAAAAAAGCAGCCAGCTCTTTGAGGGCGACTTTTACAGATGAACTGCCACTTTTAAGCGATTCGCCAGACGCTGATGTCCCGGTATCCAGACGTTTCTCTCCCCAAAATGCCATACTGTCTTTAAACGGTTCGCTGACCTGGTCTGCTGAAAACGTCAGAATGGATTTTGTTTCAGATGAATGGGTGGATTTCAGTCCTTTCAGCAAGGTGATCAACAATTCTGACGGCGTTTCCGCTGCAGTGGGTTTCAGTGCTGACTTTCCATGACTGCCGTCAGCTTCCATGGCATCCAGTGTCCGCTTGCGCAGTGTGTCCAGGGCAGCCACCACATCATCAAGACTTGTGGCAAAATCAGTTTTATTGCTGCGGGATGTCTCTGCCCCCATCTGATTGAGGATGTCAAGAATATGCGTATCACCCTCAGGTGCCTGATACCGGGTATTGTGATAAAACGCTGTTTTTTGAATCTGTTTTAAGGACTCAAGAAGGGTGTCAAGATTGACACCTTTTTTGCCACCGTCCGCCTCAACCAGAACCTGCTGTATCTTTTCCTTGTCAATGCCCAGAGAGATCAGGATGGATTCAATAAACGGAAGTGCGGACATCTCAAGGAATACGGCATCGCCAGATTCGTCATCAATGGTTTTATCCGGAGATAATTCGATCAAGCGGTCAAAAAAAGCATCCAGATCCAGTTTTGCGCTTTCACTGTCTGCCAGAAGCTCTGCAATCAGCGCTTCCAGATCACTTTGCGAAAACCCGGCCTTGATCAGCAGTTTTTTGAACGCTTCCAGCCCGCTGCTGTCCAGAGACAAGGCATCCAGCTGGTTGTTGGATAACGCCTGCAGCACTTTTTTCAAAGCAGCAACACTCTCTGCGCCGGTCTTTTTTTCCAGGGATTGCGCTATCTCAGCAATGAGTTTTTCCATTGTCCGGGCAGGACGGGCCGGCTGGATTTCAGATGACTCTTTTTTCAGGGTCCGGGTTAATTTTTCAGCAAAAACCGTATTTTTTGGGCCCATCTCCCCTGTCCGGGCCATGCCGGAATCCGGAGCGACCGGTTGAAGCATTGTTGTAAAAACGCTGCTGATATCTGCAAAACTAAAATCCATAAAGCACCTGTCCCTCATATTGGTTTTCTAAAGATAAGAGCAATGATTGTGCCAGGCGCAGCTTGATTGATTTTTAGTTTTAAAAACAGATAGTTATAGATGAGCTAATTGGGATTTTTAAAAAAAATGCATGCTTTTTGGAAGATATTGCCCGGCTGAATACTGTCTTGTGGGAAAATATTACCAGCTCAACAGGGTCTGTGATTATTGTCGTTTAAAGGCGAGACGTTCACTGATTTTTGCCGCTTTTTCGCTGTTCACAAAGGAGAGAATCTGGGAGGCAGACGCTTCACGCATTCTTAAAAAAATTTCCTGGGCCACTTCCAGATTCATCTGATCAACAATCTGGGCAGCATCTTTGGGCTTCATACCTGCATACATTTTTACCAGCCGTCCAAGCTTGGCTTCATAGGCAGCTTCCTGTTCCTGCTCCTGCTGGGTTCGCTCCTGTGTCAAGGCAGCCATATCCGCTTCAATCTGCTGTTGAAGGCGGTTGAGATGATCAATTTTTTCATCGATCTGAACTTCAACAGTTCTCAACTCTTTTCTGGCCTGATCCAGAATCTGCTGCTGCTTTTCAATCTGCAGCCGTTTTTCTTCGAGGCCGCGCAGCACCACTTTTGCAGGATCCGGGCACTCCGGACACTCAGGACAAGGCTGGGTTGCGGCCCCATCCGTAGATGTTGCTTCATCATCTGCTGCCATCACCGTGGATACCGCACAAAAACCTGAAAACATCAGGCAGATGAAAAAAAAACAGATCAGCGGTCTAAGATGTTTCATGGAAAATCTTCCTGGCAGTTTTCACGGATAAAATATCATCCATTGTTTTTTGTTCATTTTTTATCATTTCCTGTGAATACTGATATCTGCGTTTTTCACGATAAGTTTCCATCGCTTTTTTTTCAACACTTTTCTGCTTCAGCTCAGTCAACTTTTCATTTAAAATCCGCTGCAGCTGTCTTTTTCGGACAATCTCCTGTTGAATACTGTTTTCAACAGCATCCTGATACTGGTAATATCGTTTGAATTCAACCGCACTGACCCCCTGGTCCACGATTTGATCCATGTTCCGGACATTTTCACTCCGGGCATAGAGCAGTCCGGAAATCTGCATTTCACAATCCTGGACATCCATGTGCGCCTTGGCAGTTTTCTGCTGCGCAAGGCGCTCTTGATATTTCCGGTATTTCAACAATGGTTCCAGTTTAAAGTGAAATCGTTTCATGGTTTATCTGTTTTTTCCGGTTGAATTCCCACAGCTGCTTTCAGGCCGTTGATGCTGGCGGCCATATCAACTTTCCGGTGCATGTCCTGGCGCAAAAACCGGGTGAGTCCAGGCATCAGATGCTTGGCCTCATCCACATCCGGGTCGGAACCATCAATATAGGCACCGATGGTGATCATATCCTCAGCATTGCGATATGCAGATAAAACCCTTACGGCTTTTTCCCGGACCGTCACATGATCTCGTGTACTGACATCCCGCATCACCCTGGACACACTGGCCAGTACATCAATGGCAGGATAATGCCCCCGGTTGGCCAGGTCCCTGGACAATACAATATGACCGTCAACAATGGATCGCACGGTATCCCCTACAGGATCATTCAAATCATCCCCTTCCACCAGCACCGTATAGATCCCGGTGATAGACCCCCCGTTTTCAATATTCCCGGCCCGCTCCAGCAGAATAGGGATTTTAACAAAAAAAGACGGTGTATATCCCCGGGAGGTCGGGGGTTCACCCGCAGCAAGCCCCACATCCCTTGAAGACATGGCAAACCGGGTAATGGAATCCACCATCAGCAGCACGTCCTTTCCCTGGTCCCTGAAATACTCAGCAATGGTTGTGGCAAGATACGCGCCCCGCATTCTGACAAGCGGCGGCGAATCCGAGGTGGCTGCCACCACAACCGCCCGCTTTAACCCTTCTTCTCCAAGGGTGTCCACAATAAAATCCTTTACCTCCCGGCCCCGCTCTCCGATCAGACCGATGACCACAACATCTGCTGCTGTGTGCCGGGTCATCATTCCCATCAATACACTTTTACCGACACCAGAGCCGGCCATGATCGCCATCCGCTGCCCCTTGCCCAGCGTAATCATGGCGTTGATCGCACCCACTCCCACATCCAGAGGGGTTTTAATCGGTTCCCTGTCCATGGGGCCGATGGGCTGGCCAAACAGATCATATTCACAGGTTACTGCAATTTCACCTTTGCCGTCAATGGGATCTCCCATCCCGTTGATCACCCGTCCCAGCAGGTCATCAGACAGGCCCACTTTCTGGGAGGACGCCCGCGGAATAATCCGGCTGCCCAGGCTGATCCCCCGGATATCGCCATACGGCATGAAAAGCGCTTTTTCTTTGGTGAATCCGATCACTTCCGACAGGATTTCCGTTCCCTGATCATTGACAATACTGCAAAGACCGCCAACACCAAGCCCGAGACTGTCTCCCTGGGCAACCAGTCCAATCACCTGAGATACCCGGCCATGGGGGCGCAATGGAACACTCCGATCCACAGCTGTCACATATTTTTGAAAATCAATTGTTTTCAACTGATCCGTCATCAACGCCTCCCGGCAGCTTTCACAGCGTCACAAACAGCGTCCAGTCGAGAATCAATATCAGACACGATTTCGCCCGTGTGGGTTTCAATCCTGAAATCCGCCTTTGAAACTGAGGAATCCGACGTGACCGATACAGTCTTCAATGACTGAACCTGTTCAAAAAAATCATCCTTGATCATTTCGATGTATTCATAGTCTTCGGGAGATACTGTCAGGACAATTTCTTCCGGTTGTACCAGTTGTTTCAATGCATCCAGTATCATGGGTCTGACCACTTCATCATCAATTTCAATGGTGGTTAAAATGACTTTTCTGGCAATCTTCTGGATCAGGTCAATCAGCTTTTCCTCATAGGTGTCCACCAGAAAATCCACGGTCTGGTCCATTGTATGAAGGGACTGCTCCAACCCGGACAGCAGATGGACAGCGTCTTCAGCAGCCCTGGCCTCTCCTGTTTTGATCCCCTGGGCAAGGCCGTCTTTCAGACCGTCTGCCTGGCCTTTTTCAAATCCCTCCTGCCGGCCTTTTTCAAACCCTTCTTTTTCACCTTTCTGAAATCCTTGTTCATACCCCTTTTTTTCACCCTGCACCACTCCCTGCTGCAGACCACTCTCAAATCCCTGTTGAAATCCTTTTTCTTCGCTGGTGGGCGGGACAGGTTCCGGAAGGGGGGTGTCCGCATCAATGCCTTTCAATTTTTTTTTCCCAGACATTTTGGATTTCAGGCGCTTTTCCCGCTGTTCATCGGTTTCGACCAACGGTTCAAACTCCGCTTCCTCAGGCTCTTTTTCCGGTTCATACAGGGTCTTGAAATCAAAGGCGTCTGCTGTCTTGAGCCCCGGGTCATCAAACAAAAGGACAAACCGCTCAAAGTCCGGATCTGCTTTATCAGTTTTGGTCGACACTTCCCGGTCAAAGGTCTCGAGACTGTGAATCGACAATTGCTGAAACTGGGTGCTCTCCTGATCAGACAAGGACATCGTCTTTTCCTTTTCCAAGTGTTATGGTGCCGTCAGCCTCAAGTTCCTTGGCAGCACGAACCACTGCCTGCTGAGCTTCTTCAACTTCTGTAAGCCGAACCGGTCCCATGGCTTCCAGATCATCTTTGAGCATTTCACCGGCTCTTTGGGAAAGATTGGAGAAAATCTTGTCTTTCATCTCGTCTGTTGCGGTTTTCAGTGCATAGGTCAGTTGCTGGCCTTCAACCTTCTTGAGAATTTCTCTCATGGCGGTGTCATCAATACCGGTGAGATCTTCAAATACAAACATCAAGTTACGGATGTCATTGGCCATTTCAGGATTGTCTTCTTCAACATATTCCATGACCGTATCTTCGGTGGATTTGTCCACTCCATTGATAATATCCACCAGCACCTGGAGTCCGCCGGCTTTTCCTCCCGGGCCGACTGCTCCGGAAAGTTCCAGTTTTAATGCCTTGTCCACATCCCGTACAACATCCTCTGAAATCTGACCCAGTCTGGCGATTCTCAAGGCGATATCTCCTTTAACATCATCCGGCAGGGCCATGAGAATTTCCGAGGAGATTTCCGCAGGCATATGGGCCAGGATCATGGCAATGGTCTGGGGGTGCTCTCCAACGACATATCCAGCCAAGGTGTTGACATTGACATTCCGGCTCCAGATAAACGGCTTATCCTGTTTTTTCTTTTCCAGATCTTCAAGAATGGCTTCTGCTTTTTTGCCTTTCATGGTCTTGTTAACGATATTTTTAATAAAGGTATCACTTTCAATGATCATTTTGGACTCACCTTCAAATCTTTCCACAAAATCAAGGGATACCGCTTTTAACAACTCCGGTGTAATATGATCGATCATGGACATCTGAAAAGCCACATCCGCGATTTCCTGCTCGGTCATTTTGCTGAACGCCTGGGTGGCATACTCTTCTCCCATGGCCATCAGAAAAATAGCTGCCTTCTTAGAACCGGGTATGGTGCTGGGGTCCAATGCATCTGCCATTGCTTACTCCTCCTGTGATTCGCTGATCCACCCTTTCAGAATGTTCAAGGTTTTGGCAAAATCCTTCTGGGCATAATATTTTGCTTTTTCATTCACCGGCATATTGGTCAGGTAGGACACTTTTTCTTCGGGTTTCATTTGCTTGAGGAATTCCGCTTTTTGCTCTTCAGTCATCATTTCCAGGTATTCCTGCTGCTGCCTGGCGTCCATATCCTTGAATTCAAGAATCCTTTCCTCTTCTTCGATCTGCTGCATCTCGTCCATGCCGGGAAGACTTTCCTGTTCCACAGTGGTCTTGATCTCTTTGACGGTTTTAATTACCGGTCGGATAATAAAAAGGAACAGCAACAGTACCAAAAGGAGGTTGGCAATGGTTCTGCCATATTCTTTCTGAACCATCTTGAAACCGGTAAGAGGGGGTTCCGCTTCAATGTCGGCAATGGATGCAAATGGAAAACATTCCATGGACACCTGATCACTCCGCTCCTCATTGTATCCCATGGCCTTGATGACAATATCTCTGAACTGCTTCATCTCCTCTTCAGATCTGGGAACATACACTTTCTGCTGTCCATTGCTTCCATTGTCCGGCGTTTCATATTTACCGTCAATCACTGCTGCAACAGACAAACGGGTGAGCACTGCCATGGGTTTCTGAGTTTCCCTGACCCGCTTGCTGATTTCAAAATTAAACGTGTCATCGCTTTTGTCAACAAGCTCTCTGGTTTGCTGATTGTCCAAAGGGTCATCCCCGACAATGGGGTTTACCGTGGATGGAATCGGGGTGTCATCAGAAACAACCGACACTTTTTCCGCTTTGTTTTTCCGGCTGCGGACAAATTCGCCACCCCGCTCAAGGGGATCATAAATTTCTTCGTTCACATCATTTTTTGAAAAATCCATCTCCGTCGTCACCCGGACAATGGCTTTGTCTTTGCCCACGATCCGCTCCAGCATCGTCTGAATTCTCCGGGTGAGATTCTCTTCAAACCGGACTTTGTACATATACTGGGCATCGGCAAAATTCTGGGCAGTGATCTTGGCCTGTTCGGCTTCTGTCTTGCCTTTGAACAATATCCGGCCGGCGGTATCCACAATGGTGACCAGCTTGGGGGTCAAGTCCTGGATGGAACCGGCCACCAGATGGGCAATGGATTCTACCTTTTCCGGTTCAAGATCCGCTGTCAGCTCCAGCAAAATGGAAGCAGAGGGTTTTTTGACCTCTTCAACAAACACGGAATCCTTGGGCAGAACAATCATGACCCGGGCGGTCTTCACTTCATCAAAAGCAGAAATTGTCCGTGCCAGCTCTCCCTGGATTGCCCGTGTCTTGTTGATTTTCTGAACAAACTCGGTGGTGCCGAATTCAGTCTTGTCAAAAATTTCAAACCCGACATGGCCGCCTTTTGGAATGCCTTCACTGGCCATTGAGAGCCGGACATCATACACAACCGGTTCCGGAACAAGGATGGTGGTGCCATCTCCTGTGAGCCGGTAAGGGATGTTGTCGGCTTTCAGTTTTTCCACCACCATTCCGGCATCCGCTTTTTCAAGGCCGCTGTATGCCACCTTAAAAGGGGTTTTGTTCGTCCAGATAAACAAGGTGGTAAACCCGGCCACCAGAATCATTGCAAACATCCCTATGGCAACTTTCCGGGAAACCGGCATCTCTTTCAGCGTTGTTATCATTCTTTCAATGACAGGATTCATCGTCAGATATCACTCCATTTTGCCCGTACGTGCCATTTTATACCTGCATCCGCATCACTTCATTGTAGGCATTCATCACCTTGTTTCTCACCTGAGCCAGAATCTTAAGGGATGTTTCAGCCTTTCCAATGGCCATCATCCCTTCATGAATCCCCATTTCACCCAGAATCACTTTTTGAATGGACTGATCTGCAATTTCCTGTTTTGAATTCACGTCTTTCACAGCATCCTGAATCCGCTGGGCAAACTCTGGATTTCTTCGGCTGATCTTTTCAGGCAGTGATTCTGCATTCAGTGAAATTCTGTTAATTCCATTGATTCCATTGATCGGTTCCATACACGCTTCTCCTGTTATTTACCAATTTCAAGGGCTTTTAAAATCATATCCTTGGTCGCAGACAAAGCCGTGACACTGGCCTCATAACTTCGCTTGGCCACCAACAGATCTGCAACTTCAGTCAGATGATCCACATTGGGCATCTGCACGTATCCGGTTTCAGGGTCTGCATCTGGATGCGCCGGGTTGTACACCAGTCTGAAATCTTCCTGGGATTCGATGATCTGGTCCACATTCACGCCGGTGCCCTTGTCCGGTTTTTTTTCAGATTCCAGTTCAATCGGTGCCAACTGAATTTCACCTTGTTTTCTTTTCATCTCTTTTTCTTCAATCACACTTTTAAAAGAATCAATCTCTTCGCCTTTAAACACCACCATTTTCCGGCGGTATGGCCCGCCCCCATCTTTGGTGCGGGTGGTATCCACATTGGCAAGATTTTCAGCAATGACATTCATCTTTGTCCGATGGGCAGCCAGGGCGGTTCCGCTGATTTTGGATGCATTCAATAAATCCATGAATTATTTGCCTCCCTCATCAATTGAATACTGCAGTATCTTCATCTTCCTGAGCAGCATTTCAGTTGTGGTTCTGTATTTGATATTGTTTTCAGTCAGATGCATCATTTCCGTGTCAATGTTTACAGTGTCCAGATGATAGATATCGACATCTGTGACATCCTCGCCGTCCATCCCCAGAAAAGGGCGATCACTGTCCGGGGATAAATGGTCCTTATGGGTTTTGTCCAGAAAATCCGGCTCTTTTTTCCCCATGACCCGATTGAGCGTCCGGTTGAAATCAAGATCTTTGGGCGCATACCCAATCGTGTCCATATTGGCGATGTTACCGGCAATCAGATTATGCCGTCTTGCAGATACATCAAGAGCCTTTGCAATCATCTGAGATGTGTGGCCGTAAATTCTTGAACCTGACATTTCTCTCCTCATATCGGGTCGACACATGAAAACCCGGCTTAAAAATACGATTGATGATATTGTTATGAGGATTTAATGCAATTTATATGCCTGAGGCATATCAGCTAT
Source organism: Desulfobacteraceae bacterium (assembly GCA_011390435.1). Next base: position 9,563 of record JAABSK010000019.1, read on the forward strand.
TCTCTTTGTATTCGTTGAGTTTGTTTCGGAGGGTGCGGACACTGATGCCCAGAATCTTAGCGGCATGGGTTCGATTGCCTTCTGTCTGATCCAGGGTTTTAAAAATCATCTGCTGTTCCATATCACGGAGTGAACTGGGTTCAGGCGCTGACAGCTGATCCTCAGACGGCGGCATTGGCGTGCCAGTCAGGTCTGTCGGCTCCATCATCAAATCCTCCGGGCCAATCAGTTCTTCATCTGCCATCAAAACAGCCCGGTGAATGATATTTTCAAGCTCCCGAACATTGCCGGAAAAGGAATGGCGGTTTAATACGGATATGGCCGATGCTGTCAAACCTTTGACATTTCGATTGTCAATTTTGCAGTATTTTTGAATAAAAAACCGGCAAAGCAACTCAAGGTCGCCTTTGCGATCTCTCAAAGGCGGAATAACCAATGGAATGGTATTCAAACGATAAAACAGATCCTGACGGAACAGATGATCTTCCACCGCCTTTCTGGCATCACGGTTGGTGGTGGCGATCACCCGGACATCAACGGGAACCGGCTCAATGCCCCCCACCCGGTCCACCACTTTTTCCTGAAGGACCCGCAACAGCTTTGCCTGAAGATGAACCTGCATTTCCGTGATTTCGTCCAGAAACAGGGTCCCCTTATGCGCCAGTTCAAACTTGCCTGATTTTCGGGCAATGGCACCTGTGAAAGCCCCTTTTTCGTGGCCGAACAACTCGCTTTCCAGAAGATTTTCAGGAAGGGCTGCGCAGTTTACAGCGATAAACGGCTGATCCTTTCGATCACTTTTCTCGTGAATGTATTTTGCAAACAACTCCTTTCCTGTACCGCTCTCTCCCTGAATCAGAACCGAAGCGCTGGAACTGGCAATACGGGAGGCCATTGACAGAAGGCGCAACACCCCTTCATCCTGACCAATAATTTTCACGGCCTTTCGTGAGCGATCAGTAGCGGATTCAGACGTTGTCTTCTCACAGGTGCGGTTTAAAAAAACAATTGCATTTTTAATCTGCAGGTGAAGCTGCTCCATTTCAACCGGCCGCACCAGATAGTCCAGGGCTCCCAGTTTCATCAGATTCACCGCATGGGACACCACAGGCTCGTTACTGAGAAAAATCACCTGGGCTGAAAGGGATGCCTGATCAATTTCCTGAAGGAACTCAATTGCTGAAAACCCTGGGGTTGCTACATCGGCAACCACAAGATCGACCTTGTTTTCAATCACATAGGCAGCTGCTTCAGACCCTTCTGGTGCGGCATCCACAAGAAATCCAAGATCCTCAAAGAACCGGGTGTAGGCCATCCGTTCTTTGGGATTTTCAAGTATGAGAAAAATTCGGTATCCCGGCATGGTGTTCTGGCTTTTTCCAAGACCTCCTAAGAATTCTGAACTGTCTGGGCCAGTTCAAGTGTGTCCAGTCGCTGCTGAGCAAGCCTTGCCCATACTGAATCATATGTTGAAACCACCTGCTGGTAAGCATCTTTCGCCTTTTGGAGGATATTGCCTTTTTGATAGGCGTCTCCAAGCAGAAATCCCAGGTTTGCCTGCTCTGTCTCATCATCTGAAAATCCCAGGGCTTTTGCATAAGCATCTGCTGATGCCACATAATCTGTCAATGCCATATAGGTTCTGCCAAGGGCTTTATAGCTTTTTGTCAGTATATCATAATTGTTGCCTGGTGCCAGGGCAATCTCTTTGACAGCCCTCTCCCGGAATGCCGCAGCATCAGCCATATCCCCTTTTTGTTCGTGGACATCTGCGTGCAGCAGAAGAATGCTGCCCTTCTCAAGATGATTGTCTGATATGGCATAGGCAGAACGGAACCGGGACGAAGCTGCAGCATAATCTTCTTTCTCCAGATAGATGGTGCCGGCCCGGAGCAGACTTTCGCCCCTGTGGGGACTTTTTGTGAACCGATTTGAAAACGCATCAAGAACTTTCAGTGCATCTGCTTTTTTCCCGGTCTCATCCATGGCAACCCCCAGCCCAAACATCAGCGATTCAGAGCGTGAGCGACGGTCATACTGTTTATACGCACTGATCAGGTGATTAAATGCCTGATCATACAATTTTGCCTCAAGATATGCCAGGCCGACATTCAAGGCGATCAGACGACTGCCCATCCGGTCAATCCGGCTGTGTTCAAGTTCATACCGATTGAGAATCTGAGTATACCCATCACCTTTCAATTGTTTTTGAAAAAGTGCTTCATATGCTTTTTGCATCAGTTTTACCGCTTCATATCGCAGCCCTCGTGGATGGGTTGCCAGCAGATCTTCAATTTCTTTGATACATTTGTCATATTCTCCAGCTGCCTGATAGATCTCCGCCATGCGCATCATCGCGATCCTGGCATATGAATTTTCCGGAAACCGCGTTTTAATCATCTGGTAGATCTCAATTTTGTCGGCATCTTTTTCAAGGTATCTGGCAATGCCGATGGAACTGGCAATATACCCTTCGGTGTCTGGGTATTTTTCCCTGACCAGGGCATATATTTTCAATGCTTTTTCAGGGTTGTTTTCCATACCGTAGGTATCTCCGATCCTGGAAAGAACCACATCCTGGGTCGGTATTTCCGGAAACAGATTCAGCGCGCGCATCAGATTTTCCCGGGCCTGCTGACTCTGCCCCACCTCATAGTTGGCATTTCCAATGTTCAGTAACAATTCAGGCGAATGATAGGCTTTTTTGGGTGCTGTCATCATCACATGATCAAGAATTTTGAGTGCATCCAGGTACTGGCGCTTCTGGAAAAGCGCCTTGCCGTATCCAATCCCGGCATCAGTGATGTAACTGTTTTCAGCTGTGTCCTCGAACACCTGCTTGAAATAGGTCAGCGCTTTATCTTCATAGCCTTTGTGGTCATAAATTTCTGCCAGATGAAACATGACTTCCGGAAGGCCCGGATAGGTCAGATACCCCTGTTTGACAATATTGAAATATCCTTCAGCTGCTGACATATTCTTCAGTTTTTTTTGAATCATCCCCATGGCGGCATACCCATACGCAAGGTAATCTGACTGAGGATAGGAAATCAGGGCATCCTGAAACAACCGTTCTGCTTGAAAAAGCCCGGGATAATCCGATTCCTGCGTGGCCCTGTAAAATGCATAGGCTTTCAAAAAATAGGCCTGTTCCAGACAATTGAGATTCTGCTGGGAAATATATTGATCCAATGCATTAAATGCCTCGGTATCCAGGCCGTTTTTCAAAGCGGAAACAGCTGCTGCAACCGGTTGGGAAGGACACCCGATCTCATCAATGGCCACCAGCAGATCACTGAGATCTCCCTGGTATTTTCCCCGTTCTCTTTGGGTGGGAATCTGCACGGTTGCCGCACCAACTTTTACCGGAGTATCGAATAGATTTTCAGCAGGCTGCTGCTCTGCTGCCGCCATTTGTGCAGGCGAACGTTCCTGCCGTGCTTCAGAAATGGTCACGGATGCCGGCATCTCAGGAGCTGGTTCCGGTGACGTTTCCGGTTTTGCTGCCTGGGGAACTGCTGCTGGTTTTTCCGGCGGTGGTTTTGCAGGAGCGGGTCCCGTCTTTGACCCAAGGGTTACGACAAAACTTGACGCAGCTGCATCAAAACGACTCTGAATATTTTCATAAGGGGTTTTGCTGGTGAAAATCACTGCCAGAACATTCCCTTGAAGATTCTCCACAACCACATTGGTGATGGGAGAACCATTTTTACCCAGAATTTTAAATTCAGTTTCAAGCCGGACATTTTTCAATGCCACCAGAAGTTCTTTTTTTTCGATCTGAACAACTTTGACGGGGATTTCTCCGGTCAAGAAAAATGTTACCGCCAATGGATTCTGTTCAATTTCTATTCGACGAATTCCTTCCTGCCGCGCCCAAGCTGCAGATGACAGCGCCATGAAAATGGCGACAGATACCACCAGCTTTCGCCAGAACAGATCACCTGAATCATAATGTGTTTTATGCATAATCTTTACTTTGCCTTATGAATTGATATCGAATCAGGAACAAGTAAAGCAATTAACATGCCATACAGCACATACCTATTCAAAGAATACCAGATCGCCACAGGGAATGAAAGCCTTGATTCACAATCACAAGGGTATTAAAAAATGCTGCAGGATATCAGGCCACGCTGCTGCCGGAAGCAGTGTCAAAAAAATGACAGATTATCTTTCAAAAAAAGGGGGTTTCCAATTCCGGCTCAATATTCATTTTTTTAATCTTTTCAACCAGGGTCGTGCGGTTCATCTGTAAAAGATCTGCAGCTTTTGCTTTCACCCATCGGGTTTCATTCAGGGCATGCAGGATCAATGCACGCTGATACTGATCCACTGCCTGAGTGAATCCAACGTTGTTGTTAAAAACAGAAGAAATATTGGCTGGAAGAACCGTGGCTGAGCTGGAGGTAATATAATCTGGCAGATCATGAAGCTCAATGACCGGAGCCTCAACCAGAACAGAGACCCGTTCGATCAGATTTTCAAGCTCACGGATATTACCGGGCCAGTCATATGCCAGTAACGCCTGACTGGCTTCCGACGAAAAGGTTTTGGGCTGGTACCCTTTTACTCTCATGGTCATCCGATCCTGAAAATGGTGAATCAGGTTCAGAATATCTTCTTTTCGCTCCCGCAGTGGAAGAATGTGGATGGGGATGACATTCAGGCGGTAATAGAGGTCCTCTCTGAATGATCCGGTTTCAATGGCGGAAACAAGGTTCTTGTTGGTCGCGGAAATCACACGGATATCCACATCAAGTGTTGTGGTACCTCCCACCCGCTCAAACTGTCTTTCCTGGACAGCCCGCAGCAGCTTCACCTGCAGGTCAGGGCTCATATCTCCGATTTCATCCAGAAATATGGTTCCGTGATCTGCAATCTCAAACCGGCCGATCCGTGACCGATGGGCACCGGTAAAAGCACCTTTTTCGTGGCCGAACAACTCGCTTTCCAGAAGCTCACTTGGAATGGCCCCGCAGTTGATGACCACCATTGGTCCGTTTTTCCGGGGACTGTTTTTATGGATGGCCCTGGCAATCAGTTCTTTTCCGGTCCCGCTTTCACCGGTGATCAGAACCGAAGAATCTGAGCCTGAAACTTTTCGAGCCGTTTCCAGCACTGCCATCAGACCATTGCTGCTGCCGGCAATACCAGACCGGTCAAATGATTTTTTTTCATGCCCAACCCCCTGAGTGTCATCAGTTGATTTTGACATTGACCTGCCGGGAACAACTGTCATTTTAAAATCTTTTCCAGTTTGTCGGAGATTGCCTCAGCTGTAAACGGTTTGACCACATAATTTGAAACGCCTGCCTGGACCGCTTCGATAACGTTCTGCTTCTGGGCTTCAGCAGTTACCATCAAGAAAGGAATCCGTTTGTATGCGTCATTGGCACGGACTTTTTTCAACAATTCAAGTCCAGTCATCTTTGGCATATTCCAGTCCGACACAATCAGGTCGATCTTCTGTCCCTCAAGGATTTCCCAGGCGGTTGTGCCATCATCAGCTTCCACAAGATTTTTAAAACCAAGCTGCTTGAGAATATTCTTCAGAATACGGCGCATGGTTGCAAAATCGTCAACAATCAAAATCTTGATGGATGTGTCCATTGCCACAATTTCCTCCTTATATTGATTAAGACGCTCTTCCTATCGTTCAAAACACACCTCAATGGTAAAATCCCCACCACTTGTACTAAAGGGAATAGCAATTTTTGGTCCGTCTGTATAGTGAATAATGCTGTGGTTTTTTCCAGTGATCACCGATGGTATTGCCGCTTTGAAAACCTTTCCGATCTCCTCAAGCTCCCGCCGGGCCTGACCGGAAATCATATTTGTCAATTCCCCTACGGCATCTGCGATCTCATTGTTCAGTTCCGACATGGTCTCTCCAAACATGTTGGATACAATCTGCAAAATACAGTGGGCTTCAAAGGTCACTGAAATCGTCCCGTTGGCAATCCCTGTCAATCCAAGCACCCCAGACACATCCCCCACAGCCACGTTGTCTTTTTTAAGGTATGGCTTTCCCGCGGTTACCGTTACAAACGCCATGGTCTCCAAAACATTAATGGTTGCGTTGATAAACGGGTTAATGAGCCTGACATCCATACCACATCCCTGTAAGCGCTGTCACTCTTTTCAGACAGAATCGTCCATGCTGTTATAATATACAATGTTTTTAAGATGAGAATAGGTGTCCAGATCCATTGAATCAAACCTGATCCCCATTCCGGTCTTGCTGCTCCTGGCAACTGTTCCGGCCATGGACAGGACAATGTCGTCTATTCCGCCACTGAGAAAAACACGAATATCGCACGGGGTGCCTGCAGGCAGCGCATCAATATCGGTGCGGACAAAAATACCTTTAAGGCTCAAGTCAGTTGAACTTCCCGACAGGTCGATCTGTTTTTTTCCTGCATCAAGAAGAATCCTGATCTGGGTGGAAAATCCCACCCTGGGATGTTTGCGTTTCTCATCATCCGTCGAAACCGCCATGATCGGTTCCTCCATGGTTTAATTTCATGCAATACGCTCAAGAATTAACACACTTTGATCAAAGGCTCAAGGCATTATAAATCACCAAAGCCCTCTGTTTCCGCGACCCTGAGAAAAGCATCCACCGCCTCTGGATCAAACTGCGTACCGGAATTCCTCCGGATCGTCTCCAGCACCTCTTCTTTTTCCATTTTGTGTCGATATGCCCTGTCTGACGCCATGGCGTCAAATGAATCTGCAACACATAAAATCCGTGCAAGCCTCGGAATCTGTTCACCTTTCAGGCGATCCGGATATCCTTTGCCATCAAATCGCTCGTGGTGGTGGCGGATAATCTCCATCTCCCGGTCCCACAGCCCCAGCTTACTGATGATATCTGCGCCGATAACCGGATGTTCTTTGATCTTTTCATATTCTTCGTCTGTCAATCGACCGGGTTTGAGCAGGATATCATCCCGTATGCCGATCTTGCCAATGTCATGAAGACTCCCGGCAAAGCTGATGATGTCCAGCTCCTCATCCGAACATCCCATCTCTCTGGCAATCATGTGGGCATAGCGCGCCACCCGGGTGGAATGCTTCCGGGTATACAGATCCCTCACCTCAAGGGCGGTAACAAACGCATACAAAGTTGAAAACAGATTATCGTAAATATTTTCATACAGCGCGATATTCTCAATGGCGGATGCGGCTTTCTGAGTGATAAAACTCATATAGTAAATTTCTTTTTCACCGAAATGAACCGCTTCATTAAAGGAAAACGCACTGGCCACACCAAATATTTTATCCCGTATTTTGAGGGGAACCACCATCAGTGACTGGACAACGTTGTCCAGACGATCATTTTTTTCAGCCCTGGATATCAGGCAGGGATTATAATCGGTACCCAGAACATCCAGAATAAATGCATTGGCAGCGACTGAAAGGTCCCGCTCGAACAATGAACGAACCACTGGATCCTGCGTGCCGTTGTCCGAGCTGGCCACCAGCACCAGTGACCGGTCCTGGTCAGAATAGATATGAAAAAAAACCTTATCCGCCTTTAATTCTTCCACCCCCAGGTCAACCACCTTGTTGAAAATACCAAAACTGGAGTCTGTATTGGAAAAATCCTCCATCACCCGATTGAGGGTATTGACCTCATCAATCCGGTCGAGCAGTTCATTGTTCAGTTGTTTCAGGCGCTCCTGCCGTTCAACCTCTTCTTTTAAAATCAGGTTCTCGACAAACAGCTCCCGCTCCCGCAAAATCCGCTTAAGGGTCAATTCCATCTGCTCAAGGTTCACCGGCTTGATCAGATAGTCCACCACACCGTTTTTCAGGGTCTGAATGGAATTTTCAAGCGATGGGTAACCGGTCATGACGACAACCGGCAAGGTGCTTTCCATCTGCCGTATTTTTTCTGCCAGTTCCAGACCATCCATATGGGGCATGTTGATATCGGTAAACACACATCCGATTTTTACCCGGTTGAGAATCTCAAGACCTTCAATGCCATTGCTTGCTGTATATACTTCATAACCTTTCCGCTGAAAATATCCTTCTGTCACATCCAGGATACCTTCTTCATCATCCACCACTAAAATCTTGATCGGATCATCCATCATTGTTCAGAATATCAACCTTTCTATTTTTGAAGATGCTGCACGCCCTTGATCATCTGATGAATGTATCTTAAACCTTGTCTTTTATCAACAGATAATCAATGGGAAGGCTGGACAGCACCCAAAAGAATATAATTCTCTATATGTATAAAAAAACGAAATATTATTCTTGACATCTTATCAAACAATGAATAATATGCAAAATATCTTTGGAAGCCAGCCGAAAGAACAAGGGGTAAGTCATATGGATAACACTGATCTTCACATTTTAAACATCCTGCAGGAAAAGGCAAGAATTCCCAATGTCGAAGTGGCCCGGAGGATTGGAATGGCCCCATCTGCTGTTCTTGAGCGCATCAAAAAACTCGAAGCCCAGGACATTATTCAGGGATACGAGGTCCGGCTGAACCCGGAGATGTTCGACTGTGCCATGATTGCGTTCATACAGATCAAGGTCGATCCCCCGGACAGACTGGCAGATACCGGCCGGCTGCTTGCCGGCATTGACCAGATACAGGAGGTTCACCATCTGGCCGGAGAAGACTGCCTGATGGTGAAAATGCGGGTATCCGACAATACGCAGCTTGAGACCATTTTGCGCACCCGGATCACCCCCCTGGACCATATCAAGGACACCCGGACCCTGATCGCACTTTCCACTTACAAGGAAAACGCCAAAATACAACTCCCCAACCGAACTGAATAGGAGAGGTCAACACCATGCCCATGTCAGATGATTACCAGAAAAGGCTTTCTGCTGTACTGCCCCGGATTGTCAATACATTTAAAACCCCGTTTCATATCTATGATGAAACCGGTATCCGCCAGACCTGCCGGCACTTGACCCATGCGTTTGGCGATATTGCCGGCTTTAAAGAATTTTTTGCCGTAAAAGCCCTTCCAAACCCCTCGATCATGAAAATTGTCCATGAGATGGGATTTGGATTTGACTGCAGCTCTATTCCCGAACTCTGCCTGTCCAGACAGATCAGCCGTAACCCTGACGATATCATGTTCACATCCAACAATACCAGCATTGACCAGTTTACAGCCGCACTGGAAAACGGGGGATGCATTCTGAATCTGGATGATATCTCACTGATCGCCAAACTGCCTGCAACACCGGAACTGATCTGTTTCAGATACAATCCAGGCCCGGGGCGGGAAGGCAATGCCATCATCGGAAACCCTGTTGAAGCCAAATACGGCGTCAGTCACGACCAGATAACAGACGCGTATCAAAAATGCCTGAACCTTGGGATAAACCGTTTCGGCATCCACACCATGCTGGCATCCAATGAACTTGACTACACCTACATGGTTGAAACAGCCCGCATGCTTCTGGAGATCGCCGAACAGATCAACACCGATCTGGGCATCATTTTTGAATTCATCAATATCGGCGGTGGCCTGGGTATTCCCTACACTCCGGAAGCATCCCCCTTTGACCTTGATGCCATGGCAGCAGAAATCACCAGCCTGTTTGCAGGATTTCAAAATCAACATGGATGGGTGCCCAGGCTCTACATGGAAAGCGGGAGGTATATCACCGGCCCACACGGTGTTCTGGTCACCTCGGTGATCAACCATAAAAACATTTATCGCAAATATGTCGGGGTGGATGCATCCATGTCCGCGCTCATGCGGCCGGGAATGTACGAAGCTTACCACCATATCCACATTCATGGCAAAGAACATGCCGACAACCTGCAGATTGTGGACGTGACCGGCGCCCTGTGCGAAAACAATGATAAATTTGCTGTCCAGAGATCCTTGCCGCTGACAGCCGAAGGTGATATTCTGGTCATTCATGACACCGGTGCCCATGGCCATGCCATGGGATTCAACTACAATGGCCATCTCCGGCCAAAGGAGTTACTGCTCAAAGAAGACGGCAGTGTTGAGCTGATCCGGCGGGAAGAAACCATGGAAGATTATTTTTCAACTCTGGATTTTGAACCCAAACGCCTGACACTGTCATAATTCAGGGAGGAATATCCATGGAATATTGCATGATTCTCACCACCTGCCCCAACACAAAAGAAGCGCAATGTCTGGCTGAAAAACTGGTGGAGGAAAAACTGGCAGCCTGTGTTCAGCTGTCAGACATTCAAAGTTATTATGTCTGGAAAAACCAGGCCTGCGCAGAACCGGAAGTCCGCCTGACGATCAAAACCCGGGCACAATTATATCCTTTGGTTGCGGAATTTATCAAAAAACATCACAGCTATGAAGTGCCGCAGATGATCCAGGTCCCTGTCACCAATGGATCAGCAGAATTTCTCGAATGGATCCGCCAGAATACTTCCAGCGCAATGGAATGATTTTTACTGTACTTTAACTTCTTTTTATTTCATAATCAGGTTGTTAATTTATCTTTATCCAGCAGCGCAGGAGAAACAGAATGGATCTTAAGGTGGTCTGCCCTGAAAAGTTACTCACGGCAAAAGAAAGCGTAAAGAAAATCAAAAACGGTTCGCGGGTGTTTATCGGCACCGGCTGTGGTGAACCGCAGGAACTGATCCGGGCCATGGTTGAAGATCTGTCCATTCAGGATATCATCATTTACCAGATGCTGTCCCATTCCCTGTCCAGATATGTTGATGATGACGCTTTTTTATCCAGGTTTTCCATCAAGTTGTTTTTTATCTCTGCCCTGATGCGCCAATCCGCCTTTGAAGGAAAAATCGATTATATTCCAGTATACTTATCACAGATTCCAGAGATATTCTCAAACCATGAAATCGGCCTGGATGTGGCCCTGGTGCAGGTCAGCCCACCAGATCGCCACGGGTTTTGCAGCCTGGGGATCTCTGTTGACATTACCCTTTCCGGCATGAAGAATGCCCATATCGTCATTGCACAGATCAATCCGAAAATGCCCAGAACCTGGGGTGACAGCATTGTGCATCTGGATGATATTGATTACCTGGTAGAGCATGAAGAACCCATTCTGGAATCCCTGCCACTGGAAAAAAATAAAAAAATCATCGAAAGAATCGGCCACTATGTCAACACACTGGTGGATGACGGCGCAACACTCCAGATCGGTTTCGGCCATCTGCCTGATGCTGTGCTCCCGTATCTTTCCGACAAAAAAGATCTGGGAATCCACACGCAGGTCATCACCAACGGACTGTTGCCCCTGTTTGAAAAAAAAGCCATCACCAATAAAAAGAAAAGCTATCTGCCGGACCGGGCCATTGCCTCCCTGTGTATGGGATCGCAGAAGCTGTATGATTTTGTTCATAACAACCCTATTTTCCATTTCAAGTCCTCGGAGTTTGTCAATGATCCCAATATCATCGCCAAAAATGACAATTTCATTTCCATCAGTTCCGCCCTTGAAGTGGACCTGACCGGTCAGGTCTGCACAGACTCCAAAGGCTATCTTTTTTACAGCGGCATCGGTGACCAGGTGGATTTTATCCGCGGTTCAGCCATGTCAAAAAACGGTTTTTCAATCATTATCATTCCATCCACTGCCCAGAACGGAGAAGTGTCGCGGATTGTTCCCCACCTGAGCGAAGGCGCCGGTGTGGCAACGACCAGGGGCGATATTGACATTATCGTCACCGAATACGGCATTGCTGAAATGCGCAGGAAAAGTATTTACCAGCGGGTGATGGAGCTGGCCAGAATTGCCCATCCCAAATTCCGGAAAGACCTGATTGAAGAGGCGAAAAAACGCCACTATATTTTCGCTGACCAGCTTCCGCCAACCAGTCAGGATTTGTTGTTTTTAGACCGGTATGTCTATTCACAGCGGCTGGAAAACGGCAAAACCGTTGATTTCAGACCGCTTTTGCCGTCAGACGAATTTGAATCCCGCCATTTTTACTACTCGCTGCAGGATGATTCCATTTACTACCGGTTTTTCAACAAACGGAAGGTCTTTTCCAGAGAGATGCTCCAGCAGCAGTGGGCTGAAGTTGACTATCGGCGGAATATGACCATCATCGGCTTGATGCAGATCGGCAAGCACAAGCAGATTGTTGCCATCGGATCCTACGCAGAAGCCAGCAAAGATGCTGCTGAAGTGGCTTTCCTGGTGAAAGAGCATCTCCATGGCATGGGGATTGGCTCTTATCTTCTGGAAATTCTTGAAACCATTGCCAAGGAAAATCAATACAATCAGTTCATCGCCACTGTTCTTGCGGAAAACCGGAAGATGATCAATGTCTTCAAGAAACGATACCCCAAAGCCAAATTCCTAAGAAGCGGCAGCGGAGAAGTTGAAGTGGAGATGCCGTTTCTGAAAAATACCGGAGATTGATCGCTTAATCGGCTGCTGCCTGCTTTTTTGCGCCCAGTTCAGGAAAATCCCAGTAAAAATATTCCTTTCCGCCATCATCGTCTGTGTCTGCATAGCGCGTGGTTTCAATCTGCCGCAGTTCTGCCCGCCGAATCTTGCCGCTGATGGTCTTCGGGACCTCGGTTACAAATTCGATGATCCTGGGAATTTTAAACTTGGGCAGGATGGTAATGGTATGCCGGAACAGGGCAAGGGCCAGTTCCCGGGAAGGAGCAACGTTCGGGGTCAGAATCACATAGGCCTTGACCAGCTGATACCGGCTGGGGTCTGGAGAGCCGACAACAGCAACTTCTGCCACGGCTGGATGCTCACTCAAAGCGCTTTCCACCTCAAAAGGGCCGATCCGGTAATCAGAAGATTTGATCACGTCATCTGCCCGG
>JAABSK010000001.1 GCA_011390435.1 Desulfobacteraceae bacterium
AAATTTACCCGGACCCGGCTGAAAGAGAAAACCAAACCCGGACATGACACTCCCAGCCATCCGTTTTTTGATGACTGTCAGGAACTGCTGGAATTGTCACAGACGTTTGAAGACAACCTGATCTGGTTGAAACATGCATTTTTCGCGTTTTTCAACCAGGCCCTTGACGCCATAAAATCCCACCAGGGAATCTGTTTTTTTGATGATCTGATCAATGATCTGTCCCAGGCCCTTGCAGCAGACCAGAGTGAACAGCTCCATAACGCTGTTCGGCAAAAATATGCTGCCTGCCTGATTGATGAGTTCCAGGATACCGATCCTGCCCAGTATGATATCTTCTATCGTCTTTTTTCACGTCCCGGCACCCCGTTTTTTATGATTGGTGATCCCAAACAGGCCATATACGCCTTTCGCGGCGGAGATATCTTTGCCTATCTCAGGGCCGCTGCAGACAGCACCCAGCAATTCACCCTTAAACACAATTACCGATCTGACCCGCTGCTGGTCCAGGGGATCAACCAGGTGTTTTCACACGTGGCAAACCCGTTTCTGTTCGATGCCATCTCTTTTTATCCTGTGGACACGCCAGAGGGGGCTGTCAACCGGATCCGGCAGGAAGGACAGCCAATTGCGCCGCTTCAGTTTGTTCATCTGTCAGCACAGCACATGGCACCGCATTCTGACCGTTTGATTCCCAGAAAGATTGCCCGGGACAGAATACCGGAGATGGTGGCTCAAAGCGTGTTGTCCACACTCAACACCAGGATGACCCTTCAGCACAGGGATGGCACCTGGGAACCGGTAACGCCAGGAGATATGGCCGTGCTGGTCAGAACCAATCAGCAGGCCCAGGAGGTTCACCAGGCCCTGTCCGCCTGTGGTATTAAATCCTATCTGTCCAGATCCACCTCCGTGTACGACTCTGCCCAGGCCATTGATCTGCACGATATTCTGTGGGCGGTTTACCATCCTGAAAACAGAGGGTATGTCAAGGCGGCCCTGTGCACAGGCGTGTTTCATTTCACTGCCCAGAAGATCCGTGAGCTGGATATGGATGAGTCCTGCATGATGGACTGGCAGGACCGGTTCAAAGATTATAAGACCCTTTGGGAAACCCGGGGGTTTGTTGCCATGATCATGAGCCTTTTTCATTCACAGGAGGGGTTTTTAACATCTGATCCGGATCTGGATGAGCGAAAACTTACCAATTATTACCATTTGGTGGAACTGATCTCCCAGGCAGATATCCAGAAAAAATTGTCTCCGTATTATCTGATCAACTGGTATACCCGGCAGCTGACCCGGACGCTCAGAGATGACGCAGCAGATGAACTCCGCCTTGAAAGCGATAAAAAGGCGGTGGCCATTGTAACCATTCATAAAAGCAAAGGACTGGAATATCCCATTGTTTTTCTGCCCTATCTGTGGGAAGGGACGCGCCGTCAGAACACCAGTAATGTGGTGTTTCATGATCCTGAAAATCAATACCGGCTCACACTGGATATCGGATCTGACACCATTGACCAGGCAGCTGCCCAGGCACAGCTGGAGGATGCAGCCGAACAGCGCCGCCTGCTGTATGTCGCCTTGACCCGGGCATCAGCCATGTGTCAGGTTTTCTGGGCAGCGATTCAGGATGCGGATACCTCAGCACTGGGCTGCCTGCTCCATCCGGACGGGTGTACAGATGAAACCCGGATGGTAACGGATCTTGAACAGCTTGAAAACCTCTGTGCAGATGCCATTACCGTAGTGCATCCGGATATGTCCTTTGATGGCGGTTCCTCTCAGAATATTCTGAATCCAGATCCCGGTACCACCGGCTGGAGACCCCGGCTCAGAGACGTTTTTCCGGCATGGAAAATCTCCAGTTTTTCTGCAATGACAAAATCCTTGCCTGCGCCTGCCCGTGATCAGGGGCAGGGTATTGATGATGATTCCTTTTCTGCAGCAGCAGAGTTTTCCTGCACCCTTGCTGATTTTCCCAGAGGGGCCATTGCCGGGGATGCTGTTCACAAACTGTTTGAAACCATCGATTTTACGCAGTTTATCCAGAATCCCGGTGCAGAGGCGCAGGTCAAAAAGATTTTTCGCCCGTACGGGTTTGATAAAACATCTGTTGTTCAAATGGCCTGCACTGCTGTTTCACAGATACTTCAAACTTCTTTGGACAATGTCCCTGAGCATTTCAGGCTCATGGACATCGGGATGCACCAGCGGATCACTGAAATGGAATTCATCTTTCCGGTCACCCGCCTTGATCTGGCGCTGATGGCTGATCTGTTTCAGCAGGCAGATTCCAGATTTGAGACTTCCGGTTACACCCGTGTTCTGGCGAAAACGTCAGAACACGCTGTAAAAGGATTTTTAAAAGGATTTATCGATCTGATCATCCAGCACAGGGGAAAGTGGTATATCCTGGATTATAAAACCAATTACCTGGGACCGGCATGGGAACACTATCAGCCGGATCTGCTGTTTAATGCCATGGCAGCCCACCATTATTTTATTCAGTATTATCTGTATACGGTTGCCCTGCACCGGTACCTGTTGCTTCGACAGCCGGGATACGCCTACGAAACCCATTTTGGCGGTATTTTCTATCTGTTCGTCCGGGGGATGCACCCGGAAAATTCAAGGCCTTGCGGAATCTTTTTTGATCGTCCGCCCGGTGAGGTGGTGGCAGATCTGACCCGGAAGCTGTCTGGATGATGATGCTTGAAAAACAGCCGGTTCAGTGGATTTGCATTGAACCCTCAGTCTGAAAATGGTAAAGTGTGCGCAATCTTGATCAACCACATCATAAGGAATAAGCAATGGATAAGAATCAATACCGAAAGGTGCTCTCAGATGCCATTGAGGCTGAAATTGCAGCTCAGAAATTTTATACTGAAGTGGCTGGAAAAATCAAAAAACCGTATTTACAAGAGCTGTTTAAAAAATTTGCTGCTGAAGAAAAAAAGCATGAAACCATCCTGACCGATATTTTAAACCAGGGAAAAACAGATCAGTCCTATTTTCATTTTGACACAGATTTTAAGGTTTCTGAAACCATTGAGATGCCGGAAGTTTCGCCGGATATGGACCTTAAGTCTGCCATCGGTCTTGCCATGAAAAATGAGGAGATCGCCATGAAAAAATACACAGCGTTTGCCCAGAGTTGTACCGATGAAAAACTCAAAGCAGTGTTCATGGATCTGGCCTCCATGGAGCGGGATCATAAATTTAAAATGGAACAGAATTTTGTGGATGTTGCCTATCCTGAAGTGTGGTAATCGTGTCTGCGCAACGGGTCACATGGCATAAACCATTCGCCTGAAGCGTCTGGAAATTTAAAAAAAGGAAGATACCATTGAGTCAAAAAAAAACCGCTCCACCTGAAGGATATGTTAAAAAACAGACCCTTGTCGGCACTATTGTACTTTGTCTGGTGATCGGATTTGTCAGCGGCACCATTTATTCATCTTTTAAACTGGCACCGGTCCAAAGCGGCGCTCCTGCAAACACGAAAGGAGCCCCCCAGAACAGTTCGCCGGATTTGTCAGCAAAAATGCTGCAACTGGAGCAATATCTGCAGCAGCATCCGAAAGATGCTGAAGCCTGGGCACAGATGGGCCATCTGTTTTTTGACACCCATCAATATGCCGATGCCATAAAAGCCTATACCAGATCCCTTGAAATCCAGCCGGATAACCCACCCGTCATCACGGATATGGGGGTGATGTACCGCAGGAACAAGCAACCTGAAAAAGCGGTTGAAGCTTTTGACAGGGCCATTCAGGTGGATCCGAACTTTGAAACAGCCATGTTCAACAAAGGCATTGTTTTGTTGTATGACCTCAAGGATGTTCCTGCCGGACTTGCGGCATGGGAAGATCTTCTGACGGTTAATCCCATGGCCATGGCCCCCAATGGAGAATCAGTGGATGCCCTGATCCGGCAGATCAGAGACAGCCAGTAGCCATGTATCAGCTTTGCGAGGCCAGAACTGCAGCACCAATGGCTCCGTTTTCCTGGGCATAGTCCCCACATGTCAGCTGAAACCCCAGACGGTTTTCAAGGGCCCTTACCATGCCTCTGTTTTTAGCGACACCGCCGGTCATCATGACCGGCGGTGCCAGTTTGATTTTTGAGGCCAGAATGGCCACTCGCGCAGCAGCAGAATCATGGATGCCGGCAATGATGTTTTCCCGTTTTTCCTGCTGGGCGATCATGGAAATCACTTCGGATTCGGCAAAAACCGTGCAGATGCTGGAGATTTGAACAGGCTTTCGCGCTGCCCGGTCATAGTCATCCAGTTCATTGAGCGGAATTTCCAGGGCATTGGCCATCACCTCCAGAAATCTGCCGGTACCTGCCGCGCATTTGTCGTTCATGGCAAAATTGTCCATCTGACCATTGGCATTGATCAGAATGGCCTTGCTGTCCTGTCCGCCAACATCAATGACCCCCCGAATGTCAGGATTTAAAAAATGAGCACCAATGGCATGGCACAGAATCTCTGTTGCGGTTTTATCCGCAAAACTGACACTGTTTCGGCCATAGCCTGTGGAGACAATTCTGGCAACGTCCGACCGGGCAACCCCGTTGCTGGTGAGTACCGCGTCAAATACCTTTTGGCCCGCATTGAGATGGTGGTATCCTGTGGGAATTACCTGCGTTCCGATCAGGATGCGGTCCCGGATTAATGCAGCCTTTGCTGTAATCGAACCGATATCGATGCCTGCGTATATCATACAGCTGTTGCCCCTCCATCCACCAGCAGGGTCTGGCCCGTGATATAAGATGCCCCTTTTGAGGCGAGAAACAACACCGGATGAACCACTTCTTCAGGTTCGGCAATCCGTCCCATGGGAATGGTGCTGGTGATGTGGCCGAGCAGGTCTTCGTTGCTCCAGAAGGGTTTTGAAAACTCAGTCCTCACCATGGCCGGTGCTACTGCATTGACCTGGATATTAAACGGTGCCAATTCTGCTGCCAGAACTTTGGTCAGCATTTCAATTCCTGCCTTGGCGATTCCGTAAATTCCCATTCCCGGTGTTGCTTTTCTGGCAGCAACAGAAGAGATGGTGACGATTTTTCCCTGTTTTGCATTGCGCATCAGGGCAGCGGCTTTCCTGGACACCAGAAAGGTTCCTCCCAGATTGGTGTCAATGATTTTCTGCCACATTGCCGGATCCAGATCCGCCACACCGGGTGTCATCAGGTTCATTCCCACATTGTTGATGAGAATGTCCAGTTTGCCATATCGGGCAAAGATGGTATCAAACAGGTCATCCACGTCTGCCTGCTGGGCAATGTGGGCATTGACAACATGGAGATTTTCTGGATTGCCCAGGCGTTTTTCAGCCTCCAGCAGGCCTTTTTCCTTTCTGCCGCAGATAATGACGTTCGCATTGTTTGCAAGGAGTGTCCGGGTGATTTCAAACCCGATTCCGCGGCTGCCGCCGGTCACCAGGCATACCTTGTCTTTGAGGTCATAATTCATTGTTTTTGTCTCCTCTGGGATAGAATTTCCATGAATGCATCAATCCGGGTGTCCACCTGGGAAGTTGAAAAACTCCTGGGGTCCACCATGTCTGCTTCTATCATAATTACCGGAATATCTCTATTTTTTCTGACGATTTCCATGATATCCATCTGTCCGAAGGAGTAAGGCTTGCAGGATCGGTTGGAATGCATGACCAGGCCGTCTGCCTGGTAAAAATCGATCATATCCAGCACCTGCCGGGCCATCTGGTCAACACCGATGTTCAGGTAGATCTGGGTGTATGCCTTTGCCATGGACTCAAAAAAACGGTGTTCATCCACATGGGTGATGGTGCCGCACCAGGCAGACGTATAGGTGTCTGCCACCAGGCAGGCGTTGTGGCTGCTGAATTTGTCTGAAAGCCATTTGAGCTTGTGCCAGACCGGGAGATTGTCCCACAGCAGCCGGTATGTTTCTTTGGGGACCACGCCGATATTTTGTTGAATGCGTGTTTCCATCTCATCGAGCAGTTCCTGGTAAAACGTCACAGCTGTCCGGGTTCCCCGGAGGGTGACAATCAGGGCCAGAAAGAAAAATGCATCAAAAGCAGACATGGGAGAGGGTCTGTGAGCGGTGGTATTTAAAATTTTCTGCCACAGGATCTGGGCCTCATAGGAGTCTCTGCCCACTTGGTTCATGCGCTCCGGATCCATGCGGGTTTTGGTAACATTTTCCAGAAACGTGACATATTCTTTGAGTTGATGAAAAACATAGTTCTCCACCGCAGGCGACAGCCCGGTGTGACAGATCGGGGTATC
This sequence comes from Desulfobacteraceae bacterium, assembly GCA_011390435.1. Next base: position 6,289 of record JAABSK010000001.1, read on the forward strand.
CAGGATAAACAGAGGGACCTTGTAATACCGGGCCTGGATTTCATACCACTTCAGGACGGTGCCGCAGATATTGTTGCAGCAGATCAGCATGTCCGGTTCCGGAAGACCGCCGATGGGACCGCCTTTGACCACGGAGCAGGCAATATCGGCCCGTGCATAGGAGCACAGATCTGCGCTGTATCCCATATCTTCTGCAGTGACGCACAACGATTCGCCCATTTTGGCCGATCCGATCATGGCTCCGTGATTTTCCGGATAAACCGGAATGATATCCATGGCCACCAGTGGTTCAACCGGGCCGCCAGAAGTGATCCATGCCACTTTTTTATTGTTTTGTCTTGCACTTAATGCGTCCAGATAATACTGGGTCATCAACTCCCGCATTTTTCCGGCAGATGAAATTTTATGCGTCTGTGTTTGAACGTCAGCCATTGGTATGTCCTTCACTTATATCATTTGAATAAAGGTTTCCATTCGGGTGGCCAGTTGACCGGAATTGATCTGCTGGCCATCGATTTCATACACCATGCTTTTAATATGGTGCTGGTCAAGAACCGATTTGATGTCTGGATAATCAAACCCATGGGGATCACAGAATTTGACCAGAACAAAGATCACTCCATCGGCATCAAGTGCCCTTACCTGGGAGAGAATATGCTCACTGCGGGTGGTCAGGCCCGCATGTTTGGCGGGGCAGTTCAGGCGGGATGCATAGCGTTTGCCAATGGCTGCGATCGGATCGATGGTGTCATCCACCAGGGTATCAAACCATCGCTGTCCAGTGCACAGATCATCTCCGACAACCACAGCACCGCTGGATTCAATCGCTGTATAAATATCAGGTGAATCACACATGCTGCCGGACAGAAAAACCCGTTTGACAGGTTCTGGTTTCACCGAAGCAGACGCCAGCTGTTCAACAATGCTGCCAAGACGATGCGCTGCTGTTTTCCGGTCCATGATCATACTCCCTTTTACCAGCGCTTGAAAATCTGAACCTTTCAGCTGTCCTGGACAGGCAAGTGCCAGGGCATGAATCCGGCTCAAATGTGACCGAAGGGTATTGAAGGTAGCAATGGAGTCAGCAAGCATGGCCGGGGTGATGGGCCTGCCTGATGCGGTTTCCAAGCTGGCTTTGAATTCTTCCAGAATGGCTGTGATATAATCGTGAGCACTTTGGGTGTTCAGCTTGGCCGGCCAGACTACGTCCCAGAAATGCCGGTATCCCGTATTCATCCGCCAGATATCACTCAATCGCTGAATGGAATCACAGGTATGGGGGAAAACCGCACCTTCCAGAAAATCAAGACGACCTGAAAGGGCGTCTTCCAGAATACCGCGAATCGGTGCGCAGCAATAGGCCTGAAGATGGCCTTCGGCACGAACAATGCCGGACTGGGATGAAAACAGACGCAGGGGATGAAACCCGGCGGCATGAATGAGTTCTTCAGGCGCATACGAACACAGATAGCCAATGATCTTTTTGTCAATGGCAGCGGCAGTTGCTTCAACATTGTTGACTGCCGAATGAAAGGGGGCAATTAAATCCTGCATGGTCAGTGTATCTCCTGGTGGCTTGCGGATCATCCTGGTATGATCCAGGGGTTTTTGCCAAAAAAAGTTGACACCGCGCAGATAGTGTCTGTCGGTTCTTATATCGAACGATGGTCGGGATGTCAACCGCAACTTGATTCATTTTCAGTTCTGTGATATAAAACCATAATTTTAATGGGAGAAAATGTTCCGATGCCTCGAAAATCCGCGTTGATGCAGCTTAAGGAAAATGATCGTAAAATCCGTCAACAATTGATTATTGATGCTGCACGGGATCTGTTCGGCCAGAAAACCTATGACACGGTCAGTATGGCTGAAATCGCACAGGCCGCCGGCATGGCCAAGTCTTCCATTTATACCTATTTTAAAAGCCAGGAAGCGCTCTATTCCACCATTGCATGCCAGGACACCCTGGTCTTTATCAAAGGACTTGAATCCCGGGTGCGGCACTCCCAGGAAGATCCTGTTCAGCCGGCCATTGATTATTTTCTATCCTATTACATTGCCAATGAATCCCAGTGGAAGATGATTACGCACCTGGCGCTGCACGGCACCGCTGAGATGAAGACCAATGAATCCCTTAACCAGGCCGGCCGTCAGCTGATGACGGTTTTTGAGCAGATCTTTCAAAAACTGGGGAGTACATCAAATTCACGGCTGATGGCCCATACGCTTTTTGCCTGCCTGTCCGGAATTTTAATCGCCTTTCGAAAATACCCCGGCCGGACAGAAGCAGACCGCCTGGTCCATATGAACCGCATTGGATCAATTCTGGCAGAGATGATCCACGCTTTTTTTCGCATGAATCAGTAGTGGTGCTCATTTTTTTGATTGTCTTTGAAAAGCTGAACTGATAAAAGCAGACCCATGTTTGACGTTGCCATCATCGGAGCAGGGCCTTCAGGCACTGCTGCAGCCTATTCCCTGTTGAGCCGGGGATTATCAGTGCTGATTCTGGACCGCCCTGGTTTTCCAGGGAAAAAAGCCTGTGCCGGCGGCATCACACCCAAATGTTATCGCCTGTTTCAATATGATATCCAGCCGGTGATTCAGCAGGTCTGCCATGCCATCACCTTTACCGGACCTGGCAGATCCAGGTTTGTTGTCCGGCATCGCCTTCCGCTTTGCTACATGACAGATCGAAAGGATCTGGATGCCTTTTCTTTAAAAAAAGTGGTGCAGTCGGGTGCACGGTTTGCCATCATCCGAAAGATTTTTACGATAACTGAAACCCCGACCCATATTGAGATACAGGCGGATTCACAGCTTTTTTCCGCACGGTTTCTCATCGGTGCTGATGGAGCCAACAGCCGGGTCAGACGATTGTTTTTTCCTCATCTCACGGTTGAAAAACAATTTGCCATCGAAGCAGATCTTTATCTGAAAAACAGCAGAACCCCCCAGATGCTGTTTGACTTTTCCGCTCACCCTGGCGGGTATGGATGGGTATTTGGGAAAAAAGATCATGTCAATGTTGGATTATATGGCATGGGATCAAGCCCTGGATTCCGTGCAGAAAACCTGGATGCATTTGCCCGCAGGGTGCTGGGCCAATCGATTGTACCTGAAACAATCAAGGGGTATCCGATCTGCACCAGCAGGTCAGAAGACTCTGTGGCGTTTGGCCGTGTCATTCTTGCAGGAGATGCTGCAGGTCTTGCTGAGCCGTTGCTGGGAGAAGGGCTCTCTTTTGCGGTAAAAAGCGGACAACTGGCTGCCGACGCCATCTGTGATACCCAGGTGACCGGTCTGCCGCTGTATTTTCTGTATGAGCGGTCGTTGAAAGCGTTGCGTAAAGACTTGAAGTTGTATGACCACCTGTCCAGATGGGTGTATCAATCCCCCTGGGCGGCATTACGTCTTCTATCCCTTCCAGTGGTCCACCAGCGGTTTGCCGGTGGGTTTGCCAAAGGCGCCTGTCTGTCCGACATCCTGTCGCTGCGCCGGCTGACACCTTAACTTGCTGCCTTGTTCATCAAAAATGTAACAAACACGGTGCAAATCCACAAAGTTCGATCTATTAGTTACATTTTAGTATATTTATAATTACATAAATGTGATTAAATGGGATTGATTCATAAAATCTATCATCTGTTCTATTTGTATCATATCTTAAAATTATCTTTATTATCAGAATGTTATTAAAATTATAATCAATAATTATCCAGATGGCATCTGTCTTGCTCTATACAGTGGCAAAGGGAAGGTTCAATTCTAACAAAAGGAGAATTTAAATGAAAGAGATTCTGGCCATCATCAAACCATTCAAGGTTGATGAAGTAAAAGATGCACTGACACAGATCAACATCAAAGGCATGACCATATCCGAAGTCAAAGGATTTGGCCGGCAGAAAGGTCACAAGGAAATATACAGGGGCGCTGAATACCAGACAGACTTTGTTCCCAAGGTACAGATCAAGATTGCAGTGGATGACCACCAGGTGGATGAAGTGGTTGACACGATTATCGCAGCTGCCAAAACCGGAAAAATCGGTGACGGTAAAATTTTTATCCTGCCGGTGGAAAATGTCATTCGCATCAGAACCAATGAAACCGGCACTGATGCCCTATAAGTTAAAAGGAGACCCAAAATGAAAAAATTGATACTTGCCATATGTTCACTTATCTGTTCTGTTTCACTGGCCTGGGCGGGTGAAGAGCCTCCCTCAGTTGAATCCAATGCAACTGCCATTGCCCTGGTTCAGACCCATGCCGATTATATCTGGACTTTGATTGCCGCCGTACTTGTTTTTTTTATGCAGGCAGGGTTTGCAATGGTGGAGGCAGGGTTTACCCGTGCCAAAAATGCCGTAAACATCATGATGAAAAATCTGATGGACTTTTCCATCGGATCGATCAGTTTCTGGGCCATTGGGTTCGGGTTGATGTTTGGTGTGTCCAAAACCGGTTTGTTTGGGACTTCTGGTTTCTTTTTAAGTGATTTCAGTCTGGATGGCGATCCCTGGGTACTGGCATTCTGGATGTTTCAGGCTGTTTTTGCAGCCACTGCAGCAACCATTGTGTCCGGGGCCATGGCTGAGCGGACAAAGTTTACCGGATATATCCTTTACTCAATTTGTGTCACCGGCCTGATATACCCGATTTTCGGCAGCTGGGCATGGGGAAGCCTTTTCAACGGCAGCGGCTGGCTTGAAGGTCTTGGATTCATCGATTTTGCCGGTTCTACGGTTGTGCATTCTGTTGGTGGATGGGCTGCACTTGCCGGTGCCATCGTTCTGGGACCACGCCTTGGAAAATATACAAAAGACGGGAAAGTCAAACCCATCCTGGGACACAATATCCCTCTGGCAGCTGTTGGGGTCTTTATTCTGTGGCTGGGATGGTTTGGATTTAATCCAGGCTCCACCACTGCTGCATCAAAAGATATTGCCATGATTTTTGTGAACACCAACCTTGCTGCGGCAGCTGGTGCCATTCTGGCCATGGTGGTGTCCTGGCTGAAATTTGGCAAGCCTGAAGTCAGCATGAGCCTTAACGGTGCTTTGGCCGGTCTTGTGGGAATCACTGCCGGATGTGCCAATGTCACCCCGTCCAGTGCGGTTCTCATCGGTGCTATTGCCGGTATTATCGTTGTTTTTTCGGTTCTGTTCTTCGATAAGATCCGGGTGGATGATCCAGTGGGCGCTATTTCCGTTCATGGCGTCTGTGGTGCCTGGGGTACCTTTGCAGCCGGCCTGTTTAATATCGGCGGAACATCGCTTGCCATTCTGAGCGTACAGCTCATCGGCATCGTGGCCTGTTTTGCCTGGACTTTTCCGCTGGCGTTTATTCTCTTCAAGACAATTGATGCAACCATCGGTCTCAGGGTTTCTGAAGAAGAAGAACTTGAAGGGCTTGATGCCACTGAACACGGCGGCCATGCATATCCTGATTTTACCACGATCAATCATGGAGCAATGGGGATCGGCAGTGGTGGCGGATCGTCCTACAGCAGTGCCAAGGCCTCTGTCACAGCATCAAAACTGGCCACAAACTCATGATCTGCTGTTTTTGACAACTCACTTGCAATAAAAGGCCTGTCACCTGATGGTTTAAAAGGTGGCAGGCTTTTAAATTTAATGCTATGGTCTGCATTGAACCGCTTAACACACAATAATGCAGATACAATGAGCAAAAAATTTTTCCGGCCATTGATCTTCACGGCAATGGTCATTCTCATTTTGGTGCTGGGTTATCAGAATCTGGACTATCACTGGCAGTGGTACAGGGTCTGGCCCTTTTTGTATTCCTTCAATGATGGAATTCTGACTTACGGCCTTCTGCTTCACGGCCTGGCAGTGACCCTCAAGCTGTCCGGGTTGGGGCTTGTTTTTGCCCTGTTCTTCGGCTGCCTGTCTGCAGCCGGCCGTTTAAGCCGGTTTCCTGTCATCCGTCTGCTGGCCTGGCTGTACATCGAAACCATTCGTAACACACCGCTGTTGATTCAGATTTTTTTCATCTATTTTGTGATATCGCCTGTACTGGGCCTTTCCGCCTTTGTCTCTGCTTTGATTGCACTCTCTCTTTTTGAAGGAGCGTATGCATCCGAGATTATTCGCTCCGGTATTGTTAACATTCCATCCGGACAGATCGAAGCAGCCCAGAGCATTGGCCTGTCAACACGGGTCACCTACATGAAAATCATCATTCCCCAGATGCTGCGCCAGACCCTTCCCATGCTTGCCGGCCAGAGTGTTTCCCTGATCAAGGATTCCGCCCTGGTCAGCACCATTTCCATTTATGACTTAACCATGCAGGGCCAGAGAATCGTTTCACAGACATTTTTAACTTTTGAAATCTGGTTCACTGTGGCATTATGTTACTTGATCATTGCCGGCGGATTGTCTTTTTTGATCCGGCAGTTTGAAAAACGCATCAACTATATTCAATAATCTTTGGATGAGTCACAACGTGAAAAAAAAGGAGTTGAGCATGAGAAACATGATGATATCGTTTTGTACGGTTTTGTCCATCCTGCTGATCAGCGGGGCAGGGCAGTGCCAGGAAAGTATTATCGATAAAATTCAAAAACAGGGCGTGATCCGCGTGGGGATGTCCACTTTTGTTCCCTGGGCCATGAAAGACAAACAGGGTGAACTGATTGGTTTTGAAATTGATGTGGCCAGAAAACTGGCCCAGGATATGGGAGTCAAGGTTGAATTTGTCCCGACTGCCTGGTCAGGGATCATCCCAGCCCTGCTCACCGGTAAGTTTGATGTGATCATCGGTGGAATGGGAATTACACCGGAAAGAAACCTGAAGGTCAATTTCACCATTCCATATGAATATTCCGGTATGTCGATGGTGGCTCACAAGGTTAAGGCGGAGGGCTTTTCAACCATTGACGATTTCAATACCAAAGATGTGGTCATTGCCGTCAGAATGGGTACAACAGCAGAACAGGCAGTCCGGAAACACATGCCAAATGCACGTTTGAAACTGTTTGAAAATGAGAGTCAGGCCCTGCAGGAGCTGAATCTGGGACGGGTTCATGCTGTCGTGTCATCTGCACCCATGCCGGTGTTCCACGCATTAAAATACCCGGATAAACTCTTTGTGCCACTAAAGGAAACCTTCACCAAAGAACCCATTGGATTTGCCCTGAAAAAAGGGGACCATGATGCGCTCAACTTTTTTAACAACTGGATTTTAAACATGCAGGCCCAGGGATTTTTAAAAGAGAAAAATGCCTACTGGTTTGAGTCCAAAAAGTGGGAGTCGCTTGTCAAGTAAACGCAACATCCGCCTGACCGTTATTGATGTGGCGGTGCTGCTGCTGGTGGTTGCCGGGATCCTGTTTTTTTTTCTGCGCGTAAAACAGGTTCTCGACTACCACTGGGACTGGCCGGCCATTGTTCCTTTTTTTTTCTATAAAGATCCGGCTACCGGTTCTATTCACGCCAATATTCTGATCCAGGGATTTCTCACCACCATCAAGCTGAGCATCTGGTCGACGTTGCTGGGATTTTTTCTGGGAACTTTTTCAGGTATCATGGGAGCAAGAGGGAATTTTGGGCAACGGCTCCTCTCCAGGACCTATGTTGAAATCATCCGGAACATTCCCTCTCTGGTTCTGGTCATCATTTTTTACTATTTTGTCTCCAGTCAGTTTCTGGATGCCCTGAACCTGGATACATGGCTGCGAAACGGTTCGGAGTATATCCGAAACAGTATTGAATTCGCATTTGCAGGGCCGGAACAGATCAATGCCTTTGTTTCTGCTGTCATTGCACTGGGAATTTACGAAGGTGCCTATGTGTCTGAAATCGTACGGGGAGGCATCAATTCCATCTCACGGGGGCAGTGGGAAGCCTGCCGATCGATCGGGTTGTCCGGATTCCAGAGTTTCCGTCTGGTGATCTTACCCCAGGCTTTTCGCAAAGTGGCTTTTCCAATGGCCGGCCAATTTATTTCCACGATCAAGGATTCAGCCATTGTCTCTGTGATTTCAATCCAGGAGCTGACTTTTCAGGGGATGGAACTGATGGCATCGACTTTTCTGGTGTTCGAGATCTGGATCACCATCACCCTGCTGTATTTTATTCTGACTTTTTCCTGTTCACGGGCCATTTCCGTTTTTGAAAAGAAGATGGCCCTGAAACAGTAAGCACAGGTTATAAAATAATCTTCATTATCCGCCTGAGCGGCTCTGCTGCACCCCAGAGCAGCTGATCACCCACAGAAAAGGCTGTGAGATAATCATTGCCGATGGTAAGTTTCCGGATTCGACCGACCGGAACGTTTAATGTGCCTGTGACTGCAGCAGGGGTCAGATTCTGGATGGTCTCCTCCCGTGTATTGGGAATGACCCTGACCCAGTCATTGTTCCGGGCAATCATGGATTCAATCTCGTCAAGAGGAAGATCTTTTTTCAGCTTAATGGTAAACGCCTGGCTGTGACAGCGCATTGCCCCGATACGGACACATTGACCGTCTATGGGGACCTTTTTCTGATCTGTCCGGCCCAGAATTTTGTTGGTTTCAACAAATCCTTTCCATTCTTCACGGGTCTGTCCATTGTCCATGGCACGGTCAATCCAGGGGATGAGGCTTGCTGCCAGGGGGACCTGCCAGTTGTCGGCAGGCAGGTTTCCTGATCGCATGGTGGCGATAACCGTTTTATCCAGATCCAGAATGGCAGTGGCTGGATGATCAAGCAGGGGAGAGGCTTCCCTGCCAATGGCAGCCATCTGGGCCACCAGTTCTTCCATGTTTTTTGCACCAGCCCCGGAAGCCGCCTGATAGGTCATGGAGGTGATCCATTCGACCAGATCCTGTTCAAACAGTCCGCCAAGTGCCATGAGCATTAGCGATACTGTGCAGTTACCACCAATATAATTTTTAATGCCGCTGTTGAGGGCATTGTCGATCAAATGCCGGTTCACCGGATCCAGAACAATGACGCTTTTGTCATCCATTCTCAGAGTGGATGCAGCATCAATCCAGTATCCCTGCCACTGTTTCTGCTCCAGGCGGGGACGGACAGTTTCTGTATATGATCCCCCCTGACAGGATACAATAATATCCATGTCGCACAACCGGTCAATATCATGGGCATCAATCAGTCTGGGGCAATCAACCCCCACATCCGGTGCGTCCTGCCCTGCCTGGGAGGTCGTGAAAAAAAACGGGGTGATGGTTTTAAAGTCATTTTCCTGGATCATTCGTTCCATCAGCACAGATCCCACCATTCCTCGCCAGCCGACGATACCCACTTTTTTCATGCTCCGCTCCTTTTCAAACGCAATCGGTTGATTGTTGACATATGCTCAATAATAAGCCAAGGATTATACGCTTTTTTAAAAAAACATGCCAGTATAAATTTGGGTGATTTTTTATTGAATCTGATGGTTCAGGAACGGTCTTTTGGGGAACCTGAGATGGATTTTTCAATATCAATCACTTTGCCCTGCGGCATATCAATGGTTTCATAATTGGTAATGGAATTGAGTTTACGGGTCAATTTTCCCATCCGCTCGACCTGGTCTTTGATCTGCTGAATATATTTACGGCCGGAATGATTTTTGTCAGATTCAAGCATCAGGATTTCTGCATTGCCGAGAATGGTCTGCAGCGGCTGGTTCAATTCATGGCTGACAGCCCGGGCCATTTCAATGACACCGTCAAGCTTGTCACTTTTGCGGAGTCTGGCTTCCGCTTCCAGCCGCTGGCGGATCTGCCGGTTTAAAATCAACAGAAAAAAAAGGGTGCCAGCCACGCCAAAGCACCACACAAGACCATACATGAGGGTTGCATGGTGATTGTTCCGGGATTGAATGGCATAGTGCGGGGCCATCGGGACGGCGACGCTGATACCACCGCGAATGTCGCCTTCCCGGTATCCTTGTTCCGCATGGCAGTCCAGGCACTGTGCTTCAGTCACCAATGGCCGCATCAGCCGCATGTATTCACGGTCTTCAATCATCTGGATGGCAGACACTTCTGTTATGCCCTGGTTGAACTGATTCAAAGCATCCGTTTCCCAAGCATCAGCTCTGTTTTCCGGCCGAAGGGGGTTCAAGCTGGTGATGTTTCCAATATAATCAAATGTCTGCAGGGCAAGCTCATTAACCTGCCGGGTCATGAATGCCGGATTGATCAGGGTCAGCTTTTTTCCGGAAAGGCTCTGAATATCCCGGTCTGCCATCTTCAGATAGGGATTGGGTTGTGTTTTATCGGTCAGGGGAACATATACGCCGCCGTGGGAAGTATTCCAGCTTCTGTAGAGCACATGGTTGTGAAAGTTGGCTCTGGCTTCAATGCGTGCGGCTTCAAGGGCGCCCATCTGCATGGATTGCTGGTGCCACAACAGAGACAAAGTGATAAACACAGTCCAGAGGACCAGTCCGCCGGAACCATAATACCAGAGGATGGTGGTGCGCGGTTGAATATGGGGTTGGGATCTTTTCACAGTTTTAAGTATGCACCACCCTGAGCAGAAAAATCAACAAAATACTGGTATTCACAGTCATAACCGTGGACAAGTGAACGATAATGCGATAAAAAAATCAGGCAGTTTTTTCAAGGTGAAAAACGTCACCCATTCATTTAAAAAAAGGATATGTTCATGAAAAAAATTTGTGCATTCATTGCGGTTCTGTTTTTTGTCACTGCATCTGTTGGTTTTGCTCAGGGTAAATATGACGAACTGATGGAATATAATGAACAGTTCATCCAGATGACCCAGAGCTATATTGACAGCATCAACACTGCAGAAAGCTCAGATGCTGTGGCAAAGGCCATGAACCAGTACACCCGTACATTTTCCCAGATCGTCCCTAAAATGAAAGCGCTGACCAAAAAGTATCCGGAACTGCTCACTGAAACCGACCTTCCGGAAAAGGTCAGAATCTCCCAGGAAAAAGCGGAAAAACTTGGGTCAGATCTGGCAGCATCATTTATGAAAGCCATGCAGTACATGGATGACCCGAAAGTGGTCCAGGCACAGGAGGAGATGTCAGAGATGATGGAATCGCTGGAACAATAATCTCGGGTTGTATGCATCACCAGAGCCGCAATGTCTGAGGCTCTGGTGATGATTGAACTATCAGTTCTGATCAAAATAAACAGGGGTCCAGTACATCTTTTCCACCAGCTGATTGAGGCGGGCTTCATCATTTTGGTGCTGAAATGATGAAAATACTCCGTCATTCTGGGTTACGCCGGCGGAAATGGCTTCAGCACCCACTTTTTTTGCCACCTCAATCGATACGGCTTTCAACTGATCCAGTGGCGGGCACAGAATACCATCCAACAGATCAGCCTCGCTGATAAAGCCGGCAACGGCATGGGCTGCCGCAGAAAAAAAGGTTGGCAGAACCCTGGTGGCACCCGAGGCGATCACCCCGAGACCCACGCCGGGAAAGACAAACGCATTGTTCATCTGGCCAATGCGATACGCTTTGTTGTTGAATGAAACCGGGTTGAATGGTGAGCCGGTTGCCACAAGGGCTTTTCCGTCACTCCATGCATAAACGTCAGATGGGATGGCTTCCGCTTTGGTGGTGGGATTGCTCAAAGGCAGAATCACCGGTCTGGGGGTGTTTTTCCCCACAGCCTGGACAATTTCCTTGGTAAAGCAGCCGGGCTGGCCTGATGTTCCAATGAGAACCGTTACCTTTTCGTTGATGATGGCATTGGACAGTGTATTATCCAAAGGTTTTTTCAACCATTTAAGCCGGCCTGGAGCTTTGGCGAATTTCATTTTATACGGTTCCAGCTGGCGGTCAGAGGTCACAATCCCTCGCGAATCAAGGGTGAAAATCCTGTCCCGGGCAGCTGTTTCATCCATGCCCTGAACCACCAGTTCCGTCAGGATCTGTTCTGCAATGCCGATTCCACCGGCACCGGCGCCATGGACCAGATAGATCTGATCGGTCATCTGTTCCTTTTTGACTTTCATGGCAGCAAGAATTCCTGCCAGAGCAACCGACCCTGTGCCTTGAATATCATCATTAAATGAGATCAATTGATTCATGTAGGTATCGCGAACAGAAAACGCTGTCTGTTTTGAAAAATCTTCCCACTGGCACAAGGCATGTGGAAACACTCTTTTAAAGGCCTGGACAAATTTTTCAATAAAATCGTCATATACTTTCCCTTTCAGTCGTTTTTCACGCCATCCCAGGTAATTGGGATCATTGAGCAGTTCCTCGTTGTCTGTTCCAACATCCAGCGAAATGGGCAGGCAGTGCCATGGGGCAATCCCGGCTCCCTGGGTATACAGCATGAGTTTTCCAAGGCAGATGGAAATACCACCGGCACCCTGATCTCCGATACCAAGGATTCCCTGGTTATCCGTGACAACCGCAATCCGGATGTCCGGATCAGTGTAATGGCGAAGAATTGCTTCTGCTGAATCGATGTTTCCCGGATAAAAATGAATTCCATTGGCGCGACGGAACATGGATGAATATTTCTGGCAGGCCAGCCCCACCGTCGGGGTATAGATGATCGGCAGAAATTTCGTGACATTGCTGGCAATAACGGCATGGGCAAGCACAACATTGCGGTCGTACAGACTGCGCAGATAAATAAACTTTTCAATATCGCTTTCTTTTTCCTCAATGACTGAAAGTGAATTGCGGATCTGATCCTGGAGTGTTTTTACCCGAGGCGGCAAAAAACCATCCAGATTCAACTTTTTTCGTTCTTCAAGGGTAAAAGCAGTTCCTTTGGAAATGTTGTTGAATCTGAGCACATCAAACCCGCGTAAATTGATCCGTACACCTGATGTCTGCCCGTATTCGCCGAATTGAAACTCGTAATGGTTGATTTCCATAGCTAAAATTCCTTAAAATGCCATTTTGGGTGAAATGAAAAACAGTCTTGAACAATCATGTGCGAAAATTATATCATAATTTTGTCAGATGGTTAAAAATAAATATGAATCAGTTTTATTTCATAAAAATCATTCATATTGCATGATACTGTTTTGCCACTTGAAACAACAACATCAGATAAAAAAGGATCCTTATGAAAATCAAACGACCTGCTGTGACCCAAAAACCGGTTGAAACCATTGAAACCGACCTGCTGGTGTATTGCCTGCCTCAGACAAAAAAAAAGCCGCCCAAAAGCCCGGATGTGATTCAAGAGTGGGTGAACACCGCTTTTCATCTGGGAGACTTTTCCGGAGAATCATCCCAGCAATGTCTGCTCTATCCTTCCAAGACACCTGCACTAAACGCCAAACGTGTGTTGCTGGCAGGCCTGGGAGATGTTGAAAAAAATAAAAATCCCTTTGACCAGTTTGAAAACCTGAGAAAAACCGGTGGAGATATTGCCAAAGCCTGTGAGAAAACAAAGGCAAAAACCCTGACCATTGTCCTGCCCCAGATTGCATCGATAACTGATCAAGACCTTGCCCAATACCTCACAGAAGGGATCATACTCGGAGATTATCGATTTACCAAATACAAGAAGAAAAAAAACAGTGAAAAGCCCGATTACACCGGTATTAGAACCTTCCAATTTGCAGATACAACTGTGGCAGCATCCCTTCGAAAAGGTGCACTCAAAGGGTATATTGCGGCACAAGCTGCATGGGAGGCAAGGGAGATGGCCCATGAACCCGGTAACGGCTGGACACCGGAATCCTTTGCCGAGTACGCCAAAAACCTGTCCACAACCTACGGCTTCAAATATACCTGCCTGGACAAGGCTGCGATGGAAAAACTTGGCATGGGCGGTATCCTGGGCGTTAATCAGGGATCTGCCACGCCACCGGCAATGGTGATTCTTGAATATCATCCTCCAAAAGCCACTCAGACGTTGCTGCTGGTGGGTAAAGGCATCACCTTTGATTCCGGCGGCATCAGCCTGAAACCTGGCGCAGGCATGGAAGAGATGAAGTATGACATGTGTGGTGGGGCAGCAGTCCTGGCAACCATGAAAGCAGTTGGCGAAGAGAAGCCGGATCTGCGCATCATTGCCATTGTTCCTGCAACCGATAATATGCCGGGCGGCAGGGCCATTCATCCGGGAGATATTGTCACCCATTTCAATGGCGTCACCGCAGAGATCGTAAATACAGATGCTGAAGGCCGGATGATACTGGCAGATGCATTGGCCTATGGCATTCAGACGTTTTCACCAGATGGTGTCATTGATATTGCAACCCTTACCGGCGCGGTCATTATCGGCCTGGGTCATCACCATACCGGGCTGGTCAGCAACCATGACCGGTTATCCGAGCAGGTGATTCAGGCAGGAAACCTGGCAGGAGAACCCATATGGCGCCTTCCCCTGACGGATGACTATCAAGAACAGATTAAATCCGATATTGCAGATATCAAGAACGTTGGCGGACGGCCTGGCGGAAGTATCACGGCCGCTGCTTATCTGTCCAATTTTGTGGGAAAAACGCCCTGGGTTCATCTGGATATTGCTGGAACCGCCTGGGATTTTACCAAAAAATCGTATGTCCCCAAAGGGCCTTCCGGTATCGGGGTCAGAACGTTTATCACATTGATTCGAAACTGGAAAAAAGAAGGCCTGAAATAAACAGAAACGCATCTCTGCTGCCCGGTGCGCAGAAAAAAGCGCTGCGGGCAGCAGATGTCTGTGTTATGGGGCGGTGATCATCTGCCGCAGCACATAGTGCAGGATGCCGCCGTTTTTGATATAATCCACTTCAATATCTGTATGCAGCTTAACCACGACATCAAAAGTGATCTGCCGGTCATTTTTCTCGGCAGTTACCGTCAGCATCCCTTCCGGCTGAATCTGGTCCAGGTTGTTGATGGCAAAGCATTCATCACCGGTTAACCCCAGCGCGTCAAAAGAGTCACCCGGTTTGAAAACCAGGGGCAGCACGCCCATGCCCACCAGATTGGCACGGTGGATGCGTTCAAAAGAAGTGGTGATGACCGCTTTAACACCTAAAAGACTGGTCCCTTTGGCTGCCCAGTCCCGTGAAGAACCAGTGCCGTATTCCGTGCCGCCGAACACCAGCAGGTCCGTACCTTCTTTACGGTATTTTTCAGCTGCATCAAACACATAAAGCTGTTCTTTTTCAGGAAATTTCACGGTCAATCCACCCACATCAGATACCAGCTGGTTTTTAATGCGGATATTGGCAAACGTTCCCCGCATCATGACCTCATGATTGCCCCGCCTGGAGCCGTAGGAGTTGAATTCCCAGGGTTTGACGCCACTTTCAACCAGATACTGCCCTGCAGGATAATCCACGGGAATCGCACCAGCCGGAGAGATATGGTCTGTGGTGACAGAATCTCCAAGCACCAGCAAAGCCCGGGCGTTTTTAATCTCTTTGAGTTCAGGTGCTGTCGTGGAAAAATCAGTAAAAAACGGTGGATTGCGAATATAGCTTGATTTTGGATCAAATTGAAAGGTGGTGCCCTGTGCCACTTCAAGATCCTGCCAGAGCTTGTCGCCGTCAAAAATATGGGCATACTGATCTTTAAAAAAACGTTCATGAACATAGGATTCGACAAACTCCGTGATTTCAGAAGAATCCGGCCAGATCTCTTTCATGAAAACAGGTGTACCATCCGGTGACACGCCAACAGGTTCGGTTTCAAAATCAATGTCAATTCTGCCGGCAATCGCATAAATCACCACCAGTATCGGCGACATGAGAAAGTTGCCGGTGACATCCTGATGGATACGGGCTTCAAAGTTTCGGTTGCCGGACAATACAGAGATCACATCCAGTTGATGGGTTTTGATGGATTCTTCGATAAACGGATCCAGTGGTCCGCTGTTTCCGATACAGGTCATGCAGCCAAACCCGGTATTGTTAAACCCCAGTTTTTGAAAATCCTCCATAAGACCGGACCCGGTGAGATAATCCATGACCACTCTGGAGCCGGGTGAGAGAGACGGTTTGACATACCAGGGAATGGTCAGTCCTTTTTCCACCGCTTTTCGGGCGGCAAGTCCCGCACCGATCATGGTATAGGGGTTGGAAGTGTTGGTGCATGATGTGATGGCGGCGATCACCACGCTGCCGTTGGTCAGTGCCAGCGGCTGGTTGTCCGGATTGATGGTAATGTCCTTTCGATGGCCCAGATCATAGATCCGTGTGGTTTCCGCCTTGACTGCCTTAAGGTCCATCCTGTCCTGGGGACGGGATGGGCCTGCAATGGTGGTGCCGATCATGGACAGGTCCACATCCAGGATTTTGGAAAATTTGAGACGGGTATCATGGGTATTAAAAAATCCACAGGCCCTGCAGTAATCTTCCACCCGCCGGGCAGCGTCTCTTCGATTGGTTTTGTTCAGATACTCCAGCGTATGTTCATCCACCGGGAAAAATCCCGCAGTTGCCCCGTATTCCGGTGACATGTTGGCAATGGTTGCCCGGTCTGTCAGGGTAAGGCTTTTTAATCCGTCGCCGGTATACTCAACGATTTTTTCAACCACGTTTTCCTTGCGCAGTAAATTGGTGACAAACAATGCAATATCCGTAGATGTGACATGTTTTTTTTGTTTTCCGATAAAATTGACCCCAACGATCTCGGGAAGATTCATATAGTAGGGCTGTCCCAGCATGACTGCTTCAGCTTCAATGCCGCCGACCCCCCAGCCTAAAACACCCAGAGCGTTGATCATGGTGGTGTGGGAATCTGTCCCCACAAGGGTATCTGGATAGGCGACCCGTCCTTCTGGTGTTTTTTCTGTGGCAACCACCTGGGCCAGGTATTCAAGGTTGACCTGGTGGCAGATACCAGATTCCGGCGGCACCACTCTGAAATTGTCAAAATTTTTCTGAGCCCATTTTAACAGCTGATATCGTTCAATATTTCGTTCATATTCCTTTTGTGCATTCAAAAAAAAGGAATTTTTTTCCTTGAAATGATCCACCTGAATGGAATGATCGATTACCAGATCCACCGGCACCAGGGGGTTGATTTTTTCAGGGTCCAGTTTTGCGGCATGAACTGCATCTCTCATGGCTGCAAAATCAACAACCGCAGGAACGCCGGTAAAATCCTGCATCAGTACCCGGCCCGGATAAAAGGCAATCAGGTTTGATTCCCCATTGCCATGAAGATAAAAATCCATTGCCGTGGCAATGTCTTCCCATTTTACGATGCGGCCATCCATTTTTCGGGCAAGGTTTTCAATCAGCACCCGGGCCGCAAAAGGGAGGCGAAAAACATCTCCTAATCCGGCGGTGGACAATTCTGTGATATTGTAAACAATATGGTCCTGGTTGTTCAGGGACATGTGCTGTTTTATACGGTGTTCGGTCATGCAAAAACTCCTATGGTGATGGGTGACAAAATGATCCAACCGGATCGAACGTTTTTTAAACCACCAATCCGGTTAATCCAGAAGGGAACTGGATCTGCGTTTTTTCGTGGAAACGGAACTGCCGATGATCCAGCCGGTAAGCAAGACGCCGACACCGGCAAGAAACCATTTGATCATTGCAGTTCTGTAGCTGTTTTTATGTCTGGCCTGAAGGTCTTCAAGCGCGTTTGATAATTCAGTGTTCTGTTTCTGGAGGGTTTTGTTTTCCTGGACGATTCTCTGGATATCACTGGATTGATCAACCAGTGTATCATATTTCAGGCGATTCCGGGCCAGTTCATTGCCAAGGCGTTCATTTTCATCTAATGCAGTTTTTAATGACAGATTTAATGCTTCGATTTTTTGAAGGTATTCTGCTTCCTTTGAATTCGCTTCAAGTTTTTCAAGGCGATCCGCAAGGGCCTGGTTTTCTGCTTCCAGTTTTTGGACCTGCAGCGCACTTGGCAAATCAAAGATGATAAATTTTTTATCCACCCATCCGGTCTCACCAGTCGACAGTTTGACGTGGTAAAAACCGTTTTCCTCTTTCAGTACGGTAACGGCTGTGTTGCTTTTCAATGTTTTTAAAACCGTGTAGTTGTTCCCAGGGCCGGATCTGAATGTCAGCAGCAGCATGTCGGAAACATAACCGGTTTTTGATAATCCAGATGACGGAAGAACAAGGCTGATCATCAGAAGCAGCATCATGTGGATAAGCAGTTTACGCATATTTTAAATCCTCCGGTAGTTTTTTTTGTTTCAATACCAATCCCAGCCGTATTTTACAATAAAAAACTCTTGCCAAGTGGATGTCAACAAGGGTATCAATCAATTTCACTGGTATTAACGATTTATGGGCGGCTTTTTCTTCGATGACCCGGGATTTTTACAAGAAATTGTGTATCACCAACATTCTCAACGGCGTTGAAGAAGGGCTGTCAAAATTTTCAAACACCAGCAGAGTGGCCCTGATCTTTGCAGTCGCGCCAACTGATCCGATCATGATCTTTGATCCCCAGAATATCCTTCGGGAGCATACGTCCAAACTGAAAGAGGTTTTTTATGAGGACGAAGTACAGTGGCGCAAACGGATCTGTGAAAAGATTCACGGTCAGCCCAATGGATATCTTATTGAGGAAAACGACCTGGCACTGGCTGGCCTGATCTCCTATGGCGGGTGCTGTGAACAGTTTTTCTTTCAAATGTGGCTGACGGACCATCATCCGGACATGTGTTCGATTCACCCCACAGAACGGTGGCTGGAACAAGCTGCCACGCTGCTGGTACATGATTACGCTACAGAATCCACTGCCATTCATTCATCGGATTATGTGCTGAAAAACTATGCATTGCAGGCCATTGCAGATCATATTGTGGATGAACGGGAAAAAAATCTGGGGTTTGACAGCAAGATACTGATTCCACCGGTTTTAAACGATATCCTGAACATCTCCAAAACCCGGGAAGAAGGCGCATGGGCCAGAGGAACGCTTTTGTTTACCGACCCTCAGCGACTGGATGATCTGGCCTTTATCACCAAAATTCAGAAACATGAACGTCCGGTGATCAGCAATGTAAAACATATCCGCAAACTGCTGGTGGCTGTTGAAAATTCTGAACGCAAACTGGTGTCTGACGGCTGTTCCATTATTGGAATCACAGATGCAAAACTGCCATCCTATGCTATCAGCGCTGAATTCCGTGGGGATCACGGTTTTTTGAAACTGGGTGATGAAAGAATCGCCTCTTTTTTTGACGGCAGTTTCCACTCCACCACCCGGGAGGCCAAAATGGTGGAGCTGGAAGAACTGCTTCTGGATTCCGGCCTGGAAACTGAGGCCTGGACACTTTTATTCCAGCTGATTACCCATCTGGTGCACAGTGCTGCAGCCGGGCGGCATGGATGCACCCTGGTCGTTGACCTGAACGCTTCACCCGTAAAGCTTTCCGGACATGTACTGGACCCGGCCTTGAGCCTGATGGACCCCAAGAACATGAAACTGGCCTGTTCTTTATTGAAAATTGACGGGGCGATTCATATTACCGCTGATCTGTGTGTCCACGGATTTGGCTGCCTGCTGGACGGGCTGAGCATCAAATGGGAAAATATGGCCAGGGGTGCCCGGTACAATTCTGCTTTAAGATTTTCTGCAGAGCACAGCAAAGTCATTGTGGTTGTAGTTTCTGCGGACCGTCCGGTATCGATTATTTACAGTGGAATTGAAATCAATGCCTTCAGCCACTGGAAACCCATGTTCCAGTATACCCCGGAACCGATTGAACTTAAACGCTACTTAAATGGAGTCATATTATGACACATGACCACCCGCACGATCATTCCCATGATCATGGACACCATCACCATCATGACCATACCCATGAATCTGATCACACCCATGAGCTGAGTTTTGAACAGAAACTTGAAAAACTGTTCTCCCACTGGATCGATCACAACGAAAGTCACAAGGAGACCTTTGCCACCTGGGCCAAACGAGCAGACGAGGCAGGCCTCGGTGAAGTGTCAGTTCAGCTTGACGCTGTGGCAAAGCTGTCCGAAGAGGTGACCGTACGGCTGAAATCTGCTTTAAACGCACTTCATGGATGAATCTTTTTCCGGTACAGCTGGGACAGGAACATGCCTGTCAGCATCAGTGCACACCCGACAATTCCACGGCCGGAAAGGAGTTCATTTAAAATGATCCATCCGCCGATTGCGGCAATCAGTGACTCAAGGCTTAAAATGATTGCCGAGTGGGATGCCGGGCTGTTTTTCTGTCCGTAAATCTGAAGAGAGTATGCCACTCCCACAGACATCACCCCTCCATACAGCAGGGGCAGGGTTACGGTTAAAACGTCATCCAGCACAAAGCGTTCAAACACAGCAGCCACAGCAAGGCTGAGCAGAGCACAGATCAGGCATTGCAGAAATGACAGTTTTGCTGTGTTAAACTGGATGGAGAACCGGGCAATGACAATCAGATGAAAGGCAAAGCACACAGCAGAAAAAAGTACCAGAACATCCCCCTTGTTGACCTGCATGGTCTGGGTAACGCTGAGCAGGTACATGCCGATGGCTGCCAGAATTGCACCTGCCCAGGTTGGCAAGGTGGTTTTTTCCTGTTTTAAAAAAAGGTTTAAAAATGGGACGAAGATGACATAAAGCCCGGTGATGAATCCGGCTTTTCCAGCAGTGGTGTAAACCAGCCCCACCTGCTGCAAAGAGATGCCTGCAAACAGAAAAATGCCAGAGACGATGCTTGAAGAGATCAATCCTGCTTCAGCTTTGAATCGGTTTTTGTTCTTGCTGAAAATCAGCAAAGGCAACAAAGAGATGCATCCCAGAAAAAACCGTATGGCATTAAATGTAAACGGACCGATGTGATCCATGCCGATTCGCTGGGCAACAAAGGCAAGGCCCCATATCAGGGCCACAAACAACAGGATAAAATCTGATTTAAACGTGGTTAATTTCATGATATTCAATAACCGATTCTGCAAGTTGGGTTTTTAAAATTAAAACACCCCTTTTAATACTTAAATGAAAGATTCGTCAAGACATTAAACATGAAGACAACACAAAAGATGAATGCCAGGCTGATGGCAGGACAGCGATTGATTCTCGGATTTGACGGCACCGTGTTTTCCGATGATCTCAAGCATATTATCCGGGATTTAAACGCATGCGGCATTATTCTTTTCAGCCAGAATATCCAGTCGCCACAGCAGGTGTCAGAGCTGTGTGCCCGATGCCAGGATTATGCAAAAACCCTTCATCTTCCGCCGTTGATCATCTGCACTGATCAGGAAGGCGGTGTTGTGGCACGGTTTAAAAAACCGTTTACGCAATTTCAGGGCAATCCATCAATCACCACGGTTGACGCTGCAAAAGAATTTGCACAAACCACAGCAGCAGAGCTTGGACAGGTCGGGATCAACATGAACCTTGCCCCGGTACTGGATATTGTTCCGGAAGGAAACGAGAGCGTTATGGCGGATCGGGCTTTCAAGGGAGATGCACAAACTGTTTCCAGGCTGGGCTGCACCATTATCTCAACCCTGCAGAAGAACCGCATGATGGCAGTTGCCAAACATTTTCCAGGGATCGGCAGGACGGTTCTGGACTCTCATTTTCATCTGCCGGTGCTGGAGACTGATGCAGACGACCTGAAGGAAAATGACCTGATTCCCTTTGCAGACGCCATTGCCGGGGATGTCGCAGGGATGATGCTCTCCCATATTTTTTATCCAAAGCTTGACAGCCAGTGGCAGGCCAGCCTTTCCCCAGCCATTGCCCGCGACCTGCTCAGAAAGCGGATGGGGTATGACGGCCTTGTATTTACGGACGATCTGGATATGAAGGCGATCCAGCTTGATATCAAAACCTGTATCCGCCAGATTTTACTGGCAGACATCGATATTGCCCTGATCTGTCACAATGGTCCGGACATGGATGCGGCCTGGCAGCACATCATGGATCTGCACCATCAGGACCATCCTCTGCGCCAGGCTGGGAAAATTTGTCTTGAACGGATTTTACGGTATAAAAATCGATATCTGAATTAAGGTGAACCGGAAATACGACAAGGGAGGTTATCCTGCAGAGCGTGAAAATACGTCATGATCCGGCTGGCACAGCGTGCCGTTTTGGATCATGGTATGCCCTCTGGCCGCGATCATGGCGGCATTGTCACCGCACAGGGAGAGATGCGGGGCAAAAACTTCCATCTGATGCTGTTTTGCCACAGCAGACAGGTGCCGGACAAAACGCTGGTTTGCAGACACACCCCCGGTGACACCGATCCGGGTACAGTTTTTTGCCTGGGCAGCCCTGATCAGCTTTACCGTCAGTACATCAATCACAGCTGCCTGAAACGATGCGGCAATTTGAGCGATATCAATATCACTGGCGGGCGGGTGTTCATGAACATGCCGGGCCACGGCAGATTTGATGCCACTGAAACTGAAATCAAAACTGTCTGCCTCAAGAAGCGTCCTGGGAAATGAAATCATATCTGAATCACAGGTGCCTGCCAGTTTTTCAATGACAGGCCCTCCTGGATACCCCAGCCCCAGGACTTTGGCCACTTTATCAAAAGCTTCACCTGCTGCATCATCCCGGGTCTGTCCCATCAGTTCAAACTGATCCGGTGCGCTGACATGGTAGATATTGGTATGCCCGCCGGAAACCACCAGGGCAATGAAAGGAAATTCAGGGCAGGGGTCTGTCAGAAAAAGTGAATAAATATGGGCCTCAAGATGATTGACGCCTGCAAAGGGAAGGTTTCGGGCAAACGCAAATGCCTTGGCAAAGGAAAATCCAACCAGAAGGGCACCGATCAGTCCGGGCCCCCGGGTTGCAGCAACACCATTGATCTGTTCTACGCCAATACCAGCCTGATCAACCGCCTGGGTCACAACCGGAAAGATGGCTTCAACGTGCATTCGTGAGGCCAGCTCCGGCACCACGCCGCCGTATTGGTGATGAACGTCTATCTGGGAGGCAATAACAGAAGAGAGGATGATACTGCCGTCTTTGACAATGGCTGCAGCAGTTTCATCACAGGAAGATTCAATACCCAGAATGATCATGATGTGATAAGCAGACTAAACCCACTGGGTCTGGGCTTCATTTTTTTTCCGGGTTTCAATCTCTCCGATAAAGAAGGCTTTTTCGTCCATTGCCCCCAGCCGGTCGATCACTTCCTGAGCGGTTTTATCCGGAACCACAAGCACCATGCCGATACCATTGTTAAAAGTTCGCTGCATCTCTTTTTCAGGAACGGTGCCCTCTTTTTGAAGCAGTTGAAAAATTGGGGGGACTTCCCATGAATTTTTATGAATAATGGCTTTACAGGCTTCTGGAAGGACACGAATAATGTTTTCTTCAATTCCGCCGCCGGTAATATGGGCAATGCCGTGAACCGGCAAGTCCCGGATCAGGCTGAGAATGGTGGGCACATAAATGATCGTCGGCTTGAGCAGTTCTTCGCCAAGACTGCACCCTAAATCATTTAGCCGGGTATGGACATCGTATTTGCACTTATCAAACAGAATATTGCGCACCAGTGAAAATCCATTCGAGTGTATTCCGCTGGAGGCGAGGCCGATCAGTTTGTGTCCGTTACGGATGTAGGACCCGTCAATAATTTTGGTGTTATCCACAAGTCCCACTGAAAAACCGGAAAGATCGTACTCACCATCCTGATACATGCCGGGCATTTCCGCTGTTTCTCCACCGATCAGGGCGCACCCGGCCAGGTTACAGCCCTTGGCAATTCCGATCAATATCTGCTCGGCAACGGCATTGTCCAGTTTTCCCATGGCCAGATAATCCAGAAAAAATAAAGGCTTGGCTCCCTGAACAATGATATCGTTCACACACATGGCCACAAGGTCAATACCAATGGTGTCGTGTTTATCCATCATAAAGGCAATTTTCAGTTTGGTGCCGACCCCGTCGGTGGAACTGACCAGTACCGGGTTGGATACATTGGACAGGTTCAAGGAATACAGCCCGCCAAACCCGCCGATTTCACCCATCACGCCTGAACGGGGTGTGGATCTGGCAATATCTTTTATCCGGTTTACCAGCTGATTGGCTTTATCGATATCAACACCTGATGCTGCATAAGTTGAGGGGTCGCTCATTTAAAATCACCTTCCTGGAATTTCGTGGATCAAACCTTCTGTAACCCGGCAATGATAAACATATTGGGGTTGAATGTCAAAAGTTTTTTGACATCGTAAGGTGAATATTGTATCTATTTTATTTTTAAATGACAGTGATCTTTTTATCGGAGAAACAGAAACAAATGAAAACAATCAATATCGGAATTTTAGGGTTTGGCATTGTCGGCTCAGGCGTGGCAAAACTTCTGCTTGAAAAACGGCATCTGCTTGAAGCCAGGACCGGTGCCCGGTTGCACCTGAAAACCATTGCCGATATTGACACCACAACTGACAGGGGCATTGACCTGGGCAGCACTGCCCTTGTTCCGGATGCCCATATCGTGCTTGATGATCCTGACATTCATCTGATTGTCGAAACCATTGGCGGCGAAACCATTGCCAGAGATTTTATCCTGAAGGCCCTTGGTGCAAAAAAACATGTGATTACTGCAAACAAGGCCCTGCTGGCGGCCCATGGCAATGAGCTGGTCTGCCTGGCCAGGCATCATCATGTCGATCTGGCTTTTGAAGCCAGCTGTGGCGGCTGCATGCCCATTATTAAAACCCTGAGAGAATCACTGGTGGCCAATAATATTAAAAGCATGTCCGCGATTTTGAACGGCACCTGCAATTATATTCTCAGTAAAATTTCAAAAGACGGGTCGTCATTTGAGGCTGCTTTAAAAGACGCGCAGGCTTTGGGATATGCAGAGGCTGAACCGTCCCTGGATATTGACGGTCATGATACCGCCCACAAACTGGCCATATTGAATTCTCTGGCCCATGGGATGGAGATCAACCTCAACGATATCCATGTGGAAGGGATCCGTAACATTACGCCTGAGGATATTGCCTCGGCAAGAGAGTTCGGGTACACCATCAAGTTGCTGGCCATTGGCAAGGCCCATGCAGACCACGTGGAAGCCAGGGTTCATCCCACCATGATTGAAGACACCAACCCATTATCCCATGTTGACGGGTCCATGAACGCCATTGCGATTGATGCGGATGCCACAGGCCAGACCATGCTTTACGGCCGTGGTGCCGGCATGATGCCTACTGCCAGTGCTGTGCTGAGCGATATTGCTGATATTGCCAGAAATATGATATCCGGTGCCAGTAACCGGCTGCCCATCCTGGGATATCCCCAGGAAAATATCCGATCGATTCCCATTCTTTCCATGGCGCAGCTTCAGACCCGGTATTATCTGAGATTCCAGGCGCTGGATCATCCTGGTGTACTGTCTCAGATTTCAGGCATTCTGGGTGAGAACAACATCAGTATCAAATCGGTTCATCAAAAGGTTAAAAAACCCAATGGAATGGTTCCCATTGTAATGATCACCCATCTTGCCAGTGAAAAAGCGGTTCAAACGGCATTGAAGCTGATCTCTGACACCGATTCTGTGGTGGGTGACCCGGTTGTCATCCGCATCGAAGAAACACCATAAAAAAAACGGGGTAGCGCATGAAATTAATTGTTGCAGATATGGAAGGTGTCTTCTTGCCTGAAATCTGGATAAAACTGGCAGAAAAGACCGGTATTGACGCATTGAAACTGACCACGCGGGATATCAGTGACTATGATGTTCTCATGACCCGGCGGCTGGCCATACTAGAGGAAAACAAGCTGACACTTCAGGATATTGAGGCGGTAATTGCCACCATTGATCCGCTGGATGGTGCCAGGCAGATGCTTGACTGGATCCGGGACCGCGCACAGATCATCATCCTGTCTGACACATTTGAAGAATTTGTCCGGCCCCTTCTGGTCAAGCTGGGACGTCCCACTGTTTTCTGTCACAACCTCACCATTGATTCCTACGGTAAAATTGTCCAGTATAATATCCGGACCGACAACCAGAAAAGCCGTGCAGTAGCGGCCTTTCAAAGCCTGAATTACGAAGTGATCGCCTTTGGAGATTCATACAATGACATCGGCATGATCCAGACTGCGGATCATGGCTTTTTCTTCGATCCTCCGTCATCTGTGGTAACGGATTTTCCTGACGTGCCTGTCACCCGAAACTATGCCGAACTCAAGCAGATGCTGGGTTCAATCCTTGACGCATGAACATCGATATTGACAGATTTAAAACAATCAGGGCGCTGGTTATCGGAGATTTGATGATCGATGAATACCTGTGGGGAAGTGTCGAGCGGATTTCACCGGAAGCACCGGTTCCCGTGGTGTGTGTAGAAAGAGAAAGCCACACCCTGGGCGGAGCCGGGAATGTCATCAATAACCTTGTGGCCATGGGGGCAACTGTGATGCCCATTGGCACTGCCGGGACCGGTGCTGCCGGCCGGATGATATTTGAGAAACTGGAAACACTCGGCATCCGGACTGATGGGATCATCAGCGAACCCCTTCGGCCCACCACCCGGAAAACGCGGGTGATTGCATCGAACCAGCAGGTGCTGAGAATTGACCGTGAAGTCAAAACCAGTGTGAACCACACAACGCTGAAAAATCTGTTTGGCATCATGCAGAACAACATCCCTGATGTGGACCTGATTATTTTATCTGATTACGATAAAGGCCTGATCACTCAGGATCTGGTCAGAAAAACAGTGACACTTGCCAGAAAACATGGCATTCTGACCCTGGCAGATCCCAAAGCCCTGAATTTTGCAAAATACCGGCAGGTATCGGTTCTGACTCCCAACAGAAAGGAAGCCAGTCTGGCTGCCAATATGGAGATTCACACCCAGGAAGACCTGTTTGCCGCCGGCAGAAAAATCATGGACAGAGCAAAGCTGGACCGCCTGCTGGTCACCTGCGGTAAAGACGGCATGGTGCTGTTTGAAAACGATGTTGATCCGTTCACAATTCAGTCTGAGGCCAGGCAGGTATTTGATGTTTCCGGGGCAGGGGATACCGTGATCTCGCTTCTGGGGCTTGGTCTTGCCACTGGCGGCTCGTTCAGGGACAGTGCAATGGTGGCCAATGTTGCCGCAGGCATCGTGGTCGGCAAGGTGGGAACCGCTACCGCATCCATCGCAGAATTGAAACAGGCCTTGACGCCAGGAAACCAACCACCAAAAGAAAAGGCTTGACAGAATTTTAACATTTCTATATAGTGCCCTTCATTGATGCGGGGTGGAGCAGTCTGGTAGCTCGTCGGGCTCATAACCCGAAGGTCGTTGGTTCAAATCCTTCCCCCGCTACCAAAAAAATTCAAGGGTCTTTACAATTTATTTGTCGAGACCCTTTTTTTTTGTGCGTTAGACTGTAGCGAAAATTTACAGAAAGTTGTTATATTATTTTTTGGGTACTTTTTTTAAACCAGCGGGTGAAATCTTCCAACGTATCGTCACCTTTACCCAAATTTTCAAATCGCACCTCCAATGTTATAACTATTGTAATAACATGTTTTTACAATTGCAATACGTTTTAATAGATCAATTGGCCGACATGAAAATCGCGTTGTTGAATTTCTTCCGATTTTTTAAAATTTCATTAACTGATCACTATCGAACACAGGGGGATCATGTCTGATCAATTCCTGCTTTCAAAATTGTGGCATGCCTGGTGATTCGATCCCAGGATGATTTTAAAAGTTCAACAGACTTTGATGCAGGAATATCCAGGCTTGTCTTATACAATTCTGAAATCCGATTGATTTCTTTGCCGACATTTTTATTTGCTGTGGAAAACTCAACCGCACACAGCTCATAAGTGAATGAACAGATATACTGTTGAAATTCCTCCACGGTTAATCGCTGTTTGACAGCACCAAAGTCCGTCACCGGACGCATGGCGTATATGATTGATGGCGGCAGATGCCATTTGGAAGCAATATAACGTCCCAGGTTGCTGAAAGATATGCCAATGATTGATTTTGAAGCTTTTTCTTTTGAAAGGTTTTTTTCATCTGCAAGAAGTTCAATATTGATATAAATCTCTGGAAAAAAAAATGCCACCAGATATTCTCCAAAATCGTATAGCATGGCGCTGATCTGAATGGTTTCTGCATCTTTCAGGCCTTCATCAATGGCGATCTGGCGGGCCATAAGGCTTCTTTGCAGTGCCTTTATGGTTTTGTCCTTTAAAATGGAAATCTTGGCGATATTCTGCATTAACTCATATATTTTCAAACTGGCTGCAGCCAGCTTGATCTCTTCAGTTCCCAGAATGATCATGGCCTCTGATATGGTTTTAATGCCTTTGTTGGAAAACTGCCCGTAAAATGAAGAATTGACCAGTTTCAGCAGTTTTGATGTCAGGGCAACATCTTTTAAAATAACGTCTGCGATATCATTGGCAGAAGAATATTTCACATTGAGAATTCGATTGATACCGGCAATCTGATTTGAAAAAGATAAAAAAGACTCATTTTTCATCAGGTTTTTTAAGATATTTTTCACAAACGCTTGAGAATCAATCGTTTTAAGAGGGCCGGGTTGCTCACATTGAAGGGGTGCCATCTGATTGAATTGAGAAAAATCGATGATATCCAGCTCTATACCTTTATGGGAGATACCCCTGTCCGTCATTTTTACTCCATCAGGTGAAAACAAAACTTGAAAAAATGGTGAATTGCGCAATATAATGCCGCAATAATAATCTTATCCATTGCCTTTTTCAATGATTTTTATAGGCCGACAAAGGAATCAGCATTAACACGGCAACACATATATTAAAAACCCTCATGGAACAGGTTGAAAAAAACCGTCAGGCTTTTTCCCACTCCAATATGGTTCGAATGAGAGAGGCGATCCGGTATTTTGAACCAAAGCATCTTGAAATTTTCATCAAAATTCCGTTTTTGATTCATATCAATGTGAAAGGGCACCCTGGATTTGTCGATTCTACTGTTTCACCGAACGGGATTTGGGGGTTTGAGACATCTGGGTTTTTCAAAGAAGCTGTAAAACTGCAGATTTTCCCAAAATCTGTTATTGAGACGCTCGATATCAGAAATCCTGCAGTTTTAGGAGTTTATCACATTGGAAGCCTTGGTACGTTTACCCAATCTCCGGAATCTGATTTTGATTACTGGATTATTATTGATAAAAAAAATTTTTCTGCAAAACGATATGACCACCTGGAACAAAAACTTGGTGGAATCATCAAATACAGCCGCGAACATTATCGGCAGGATGTCCATTTTTATATCATGGATCATCGGGATCTTTGCCATGATAATTACGCGTCATTTAATGGAGAAGAAATTTTAAGCGCGTCCAAAGTATTTTTAAAAGAAGAATTCTACCGGACATTTTTGATGGTTGCCGGGAAAATTCCATTATGGGCTGTGATCCCTGAACTTCCTGGTGACGCTCCAATCAACAAAACAGCACTTCGATCCCACATCATGACATTCCACGACGATATCCTGGATCTGGGGGATATTGATATTTTACCGGATCAAGATATATTTAAAGGCCTTTTATGGCATATCTGCAAATCAAAAGAAGATCCGATAAAAGCTTTGATCAAGGCCACCATGATATTCAGCTATGGATTTGGTCGAAAAATATCCAGACAATTGCTGTGCGAAAGGGTTAAGAAAGGATATGACACTGCAGGTATTGATGATTATGAAGCAGATCCTTATCAAATAATGTTTGACAGAATTCTTGAATTTCATGAACTGGAAGATCCCAAATATCAAAACTTGATTAAAAATGCAATTTTTTTTCGACTGTGCGAATATCCCAATGTAAAGATACCAGCTGAAAAAACACCGAAACGATTATTGTTGAACCATTATATCCGCCAGTGGAAGCTCAACAAAAAACAGGTGAGTAAACTCCTGGCGTATACCACATGGTCTGAATCGGAAAAGCTGCTTCTGGAAAAAACCATTCTTCATCGTCTGGCTCAGATGTACAATGTTGTGGTGAAGTCACTGGATACTTTTCAGAATGAAACGCTTGCCGCATCTGAAAAAACCAACTGGGCTGTTTTGATCAATAAAACACGCGAACGCCTGAATAAGTCACCGGAAAAAATCGGTGAATGCTCCACCTATATTCGGCGCACCCGGTTCAGTCTGTTCAAAATAGTCGAAACCAAAGGGTCATGGCGCCTCGATCTTCTCACGGCATCCGGCTGCCCGCTTGAAGCTGTCTACACCAACAGCTGTTTTCTGGGAATATTGGGCTGGATTCTGGAGAATCAACTGTACCGAAGGCAGGATGCATCAATTGACCTTCATGCATCTGTTCAGCTTTTTGAGTCGATGGAAAAGCCCATTACCATGGATCAGCTGTATCTTTCCTTTGTACCGTTAAAACCTTTTGACGATAAGGTATTTGCGGCTGATCCCAACTGGGTGAAGGCTGTGGTGGTTCTTTTTATGAACAACCACAGTATCAACCCCGAACCGGAAAAGGCGGAGATTATGGTTTCCAATACCTGGGGTGAGGTGTTTCTTGAAACGATAGAATTTAACCCGGACCTCAGTCGGATGAACCAGTGTGACCTGGTGATAAAACATATTAAAAAATATACAGACAGGCAGTTGCGCCTGTTCGTCTACCAGCTTGCTGCATCTTTTGACCCTGACATTGTCTCCCAAATCAAAACACGATATAATGATCTTGTCAGAAAAATGGAAAAAGCAGGCCCCATTCAAAAAAAACCATATCTGGATAGGCTATAGGAGTTTTGATGTTCGATCAACAGATCTTGATTGTGGATGATGATAAAAAGACACTTGCACAATTAAGCAAAACATTGAACACACTCGGGTACGCGCGGGTATTGAGTGCAAATGGCGCAGATAATGCCTGGGTTGTATTGAAAAACAAGACAGTAGATTGCATTGTCTGTGCTTACGAAATGAAGGAGATGACAGGGCTTGCACTGCTGAAAATTACACGACGGGAAGACGCCTCTGCTCAAACTCCTTTTTTTTTAACCGACAATGCCTTTACAAAATTAAAGGTCATTAAAGCCGGACAAAATGGTGTGACCGGACTGCTTGTCTTTCCTTTAGATGAAAAGGTCCTGGATCGTAAAATTCGTGCGGCTTTGAACAACCTTGATAACCCAGTGGTGCATGCCGCACAGGAAACTTTTGAAAAAGGTGTTCACTATATTCAGAGTCAAGAATATGACAAAGCCATTCAAGTGTTCACCGCATTGATAAACCAAAAAGAAAATCCAGAGTATTATTTTAATATCGGTTACATCAAAACCTCTCAGGGAAAACACTCTGAGGCGATTGAAGCCTTTTCCATGGCCACGCGTCTGGACCGGTTGTTTGCAAAGGCTTATGAAGAGATGGGGCGGGTATATAAATTGATGGGAGACCTTGAAAAAGCCCGGGAAAATATGGAGTTTGCAGCTGAAATTTACATGGATACTGATAAGATCTCAGCAGCAGAAGATGTGCTTAATGAGATCCTTGAATCAGGTACAGATTCATTGAATGTGTTCAATACACTCGGGGTCCTGTACCGCAAAAAAGGAGAGACACAACTGGCCCTGAATCAGTACAAAAAAGCATTGAAAGTACATCCGGATGAACCCTATATCCATTACAATATTGGAAGGCTTTACCTGGACCTCAAAGATACAGCCATGGCAAAGGAATCTTTTATGGCAGCCTTGAAAAAAGATCCGGAATTTGACGAGGCCAAGCAGGTCATCAAAGCGATTGACCTTGGAATTGTGTAACATTTGGGCATTGGGTCAGCGGGATCGATCCTGGCGGAAAAGTGCCATGACGCCGGGTTTTATCC
Source organism: Desulfobacteraceae bacterium (assembly GCA_011390435.1). The sequence goes on from JAABSK010000001.1 coordinate 37,972, forward strand.
GGTCCAGCGACAGGGACAGTAAAAACACAGATCCTGCAACCAGAATAATGGATGCCCCAGATGTCAGATCAAAGGTATAGGAGAGCCATAACCCGGATAATGTAAAAACAGCACCCAGGAATGACGAACCAATCATCATCCAGAACAGTGATTTGGCATATTTTTCCAGAATAAACGGCGGAATGGTAAGCAGGGCAATGACCATAATCAGCCCCACCACCTGGATCACCATCACAATAGTGAGTCCCAGCATGCCAATGAGAATAAAGTATATCCGCCGGACCGGCACCCCCCGAATCTGTGCAAATTCTTCATCATAAGATATTGCCAGCAGATCTTTATAAAACCAGCAGACCAGGATCGTAATCAACCCTCCGGTTCCGGCCATGAACCACAAATCTGAATCCGGGACCGTCAGAATACTGCCGAACAGGTAGCTCATCAGATCCACGTTGTAGCCGGGGGTCAGATCCACAAGAATAATGCCGATGGCCATTCCAAGAGCCCAGATCACGCCGATAATGGTATCTGCGCGGTGTTTGGCCTTTAAGGTTACTCCGGCCATCAGCAGGGATGCAACAAGGGAAAACCCCATGGTCCCCAGCATGACCGGCCAGTTAAAATAAAAAGCCAGTCCGATACCGCCATAGGCGGCATGGGCAATTCCACCGGATAAGAACACGATTCGATTGACCACCACCAGGGTCCCCATGATACCACAGATCAGGCTGGCCAGAAGCCCGGCAGCAATGGCGTTCTGCATAAATTCAAATTCAAGAATTTCCATTGCCAGACTCCTTTTTTGTGATCAATTCAGCACTGTCCGGTTCAGGCATTTTACCCAGCAGCTGAACTCCGGCTGTATCGTTTACAGAACACGAATACATGGTTTCCAGCATATCACCGGTGATATCTTCAGGGGAATGATAATGCAGTCCTTTGTTCACACAGGCAACCGAATGAATGTACTGGGAAATCACCAGAAGGTCATGACTGACCACCAGAATGGCAATGTCATTGTGCAGTACACTCAGCATCTGATAAAAATCTTTCTGACCCCGGGTATCAATGCTGGCAGTGGGTTCATCCAGCAGCAGCAGCTTGGGATGGGTCATCAACGCCCGTGCAATGAGCACCCGCTGACGCTGGCCACCAGAGAGTTCTCCGATTTTTCTGTGGGCATGGTCTGCCATCTCCAGGCGCGCCAGGGTCTCGAAAGCCTCTGCTTTATCTGCAGCAGCGCTTTGATGCAACCGTCTGGACGGGTCCAGCTTCCCCATTAAAACCACATCCAGGGCAGTAATGGGAAAATCATTGTTGATGTGGACATTCTGGGGAACATATCCGATAACTGCAGAAGATTTTCGCGCTGACCCGCCCATGACGGTGATTTTCCCCCGGTCTGGTTCAAGAAGCCCTAAAATCAGCTTTAACAGGGTGGATTTTCCCCCTCCGTTTGGGCCGATAACGCCGATAAAATCGTTTTGCAAAATCGTGAGGCTGACCTTCTCAAGAACGGGTTGGCCGTTGTATGAAAAATCGATATCCTCGATGGTAACAATGGGTGTTGCAGGGTATGAGCCCATTCAATCTACCTTAAGGCCTCCTTGAAATGTCCGGCCACACGCTGCAGATTTTCAAACCAGTCCAGTGCAAGGGGATCTGCATACACCAGCTGACCGTTGATCTCCTTGGCAACAATCTGTGCGTTTCGAGTGGAAAACTGGGGCTGGACAAAGATCACCCGGATCTGATGCTCCCTGGCCTGCTGAATCAATTCTTTGAGCTGTGAAGGTTTCGGGTCCTTTCCTTCAATTTCGATGGCCATCTGCTCAAGGCCGTAGGTCTGGGCAAAATATCCCCAGGATGGATGAAAAACCATGAAGCGCATCTGTTGATGCGGTTTAAACAGCCGGGTCAGTTCCCGGTCCAGATCCTGGATGCGCTGAATAAATTTTTGGTAATTGGTGAGATATCTCTCTTGATTTTCCGGATCCTGTGCCGACAACGCCTTTAACATGATTCCGGCCTGAATTTCCACCAGCCGTGGAGACAGCCAGATATGTGGATCAAGCCCGTCGTGGCCGTGATGATGATCAGACTCATGATGATGGCCGGAGTCATGATCATCATGGGTATCGTGTTCGACCATGGGGATTTTGGTGATGCCCTGATCTGTTGGGATAATTTTCATTTTGGGATTGGCAGCTGCTATTTTTTTCAGCCATGCGTTTTCAAAGGGAACACCAATGGAAAAATAGAGTTGTGCCGCAGACAGGCCTGTCATCTGCTGGGGTTTGGGTTCATAGGTTGCCGGACTGGCACCGGGTTTGACCATCACCTGGACATCTGCCAGCTCTTTTGCAATCTGGGTGACAAAATATTTTTGCGGCTGGATACTGACAAAAACTTTCAATGGTTCTGCGCTGACTGCAGGGCAGCTGACAGCACCCATCAACAGGGCCAGGCACAAGATGCGACGTAACAGATTCATCTTTCTCCTTTCAGAAGGGGGTTGGGAATTGGATGCAACTTTATTGTATTTTCATTTTTCTGGCAAGCCTTTTAACGGGGCCGGGCATGGACCAGCCGGACCCAGTCCGGGAATCTGAGTTCTTCTTCGGGCACCTCCAGCCGGGTAATCGGTTTGATATCCAGAATCGGAGTATTGTCCATGCAGTCCAGAGCAGATATTTCAAGGCAGGTCTGCTGGCGGTTGATCAGTTGAACCGTTGAGATCAGTATCGGATTGGGTCTTGCCGGGCTGCGGGTGGCAAAAATCCCCTGTCTGGGGATTTCTTCAATGCCCCGCGGATGGACTTTTTGAATCTTTCGTTCATCTTCTGGTAATTTGTGGGGCCAGAATACCACAACAATATGGGAAAAACCGTCTATACCATCCAGCAGCGATTCATATTCAGGTAAAATTTCAATACGGGTTGTTGTGCGGGCATATCCCACAGGGCGGATCTGGTAAATATCTGTATGCGCCTGATCGGTCATTTGTTTTTCATCCTTTAAGTTATATTGCTGAACTATATATATAGCCATCACACCGGAAGAATTCAATGGTTTCCATAGACAGGTCATTATGTGACAGCCGGAAAATACCACAATTAGATATTGATTTTTACTTCATTCCCGATAAAATATGCCTGGGTGAGACAGGCAGACAGGCTGCCGGAACCCCGTATCGATTTTCAGCAGGAAAGGACAGCATGGTTATCATCACCTCACATCAAGGAACAGATTTTGACGCCTTGGCCTCCATGGTCGCGGCAACATTGATCTATCCGGAAGCCAAAGCGGTTTTACCCAATACGGTCAACGCCAATGTCAAGGCATTTTTGTCCCTTCACAAGGATCTGTTTAATTTTCATTCGCCACAGGAAGTCGTTCTGGATCATGTGGAAAAACTGATTGTTGTAGACACACACTCATGGTCCAGACTTGAGGGCCTTCAGGCGTTAAAGCATAAGCCGGATCTAAAGATTATTGTATGGGACCATCATCTGAACGGCGATATTCAGGGCAGCGTAGAGGTGATCCAAGAAACCGGGGCGACGATTACCCTGTTGTCTGAAGCCTTGAAAACCGCGAACAAGCAAATTACCCCGATACAGGCGACCCTGTTTTTAATGGGCCTGTATGAAGATACCGGCAATATGACCTTTCCGTCCACCCTTGCAGAAGATGCCCATGCGGCAGGTTTTTTCCTTGAACAGAAAGCAGATCTTTACATTTTGTCCACATTTCTGCAGCAGGCCTACGGCAAGAAACAAAAGGACATTTTGTACAAAATGATCAAAAATGCTGATCGACGGGAGATTAATGGATTTTCCATCAGCATCTGCAAAATGGAAATTGAAGGTCAGGTGAGGAATCTGGCCATGGTGGTACAGATGTATCGTGAAATCGTGAACGTTGATGCGGCATTCGGCATTTTTCTGGACACGGATCGGAACAAATGCATGGTCATCGGCAGAAGCAAGGTGGATGAGATCAATATCGGCCTTTTAATGCGGAGCTTTGGCGGAGGCGGGCATCCCGGAGCCGGTTCAGCCCTGTTAAAGGAGGTAAACCCGGACACCATTGATGAGATGCTTGTGGAGCTGATCTCAGGCAATCAGGCAGGATCTGTCATGCTTTCGGATCTCATGTCCTATCCGGTGATTACGGTGACAGAAGACACAACAGCCGAGGAAGTGGCCATGATTCTCAGGGATATGGGATGCACTGGCATGCCGGTGCTGGACGCGGATGACAATCTTGTGGGGATTATTTCACGCCGGGATTTTAAAAAGATCAAAAAAACAAAACAGATGCAGTCTCCCATCAAAGCGTTTATGACACGTGACATTGTCACCATTGAGCATGATAAAAATGCCATTGAAGCTGCCAGGCTGATGATCAGACATGATATCGGCCGCATTCCCGTGATGAAAGATGGCAAAGTGATCGGTATTATCACCCGATCCGATGCCATGATGTATTTTTATGACCTTCTGCCGGACTAACCGGTTATCGATTCAGTTTCTGAGCTGCTTTTACTGCCAGTTTCTCCCTGAAAATTTTTGAGTTGTGCCGAATGTCTACAGGAAAGCGCTTTTCAATCAAAAAATGGTGAATTCCAGCTGTCAGCGGACTGGTTTTTGCCAGCGCCTGAAGCTCTTCAATAAAAGCTTTGGGATCCTGAATTTTTGAAAAGGGTTCGACAAAAACAACCGGTATCTGATTGGTTTTCGGACCAACACCCACCAGGGCACTTCTGAAAACCTGCTCATGATTGTTGAAAATGGCTTCCACAGGGATGGTAAACAAGGTTTCATCCCGAGTGATCACCCGGTGGTTTTTCCGCCCGCAGAACCAGATCCGGCCTTTGTTGTCTCGCCACCCCAGATCTCCCATGCGGTGCCAGAAGGTGTCTCCTGGACCTGGAATCTTGGCGGTCAGGTCTGCTTCCCGGCTGTTAAAGTAGTGTGCTGTGACCAGCGGAGCCTTGACCGTGATCTCTCCCACCTGGTTTACCGGCAGTTTCAACCGGTCCTGAAGCTGGGTGATGGGATCATCTGTGATTTTAATAATTTCCACCTGAGTGTCGCATATGGGTCTGCCGATACACATGCCATAGCCTTTTTCCGAAAGGGGACGGGTTTCTTCAAGGATCTCTCTGGATGCAATGGATATCACCGGAACTGCCTCTGTAGCGCCGTACGGGGTGTGAATCTGGGCATGTTCGCCCAGCATTGAAGAAAACTGTTCAATATTGGCGGGCGTTACCGGTGCACCTGCCGAGACCACCCGACGCAGTGAGGGCAGTTTGATATTGTTTTCTCTGCCATATTTTCCCACCCGGTTCAGCAGGGCAGGGGAGGCAAACATATTGGTGACGCCGTGGTTTTCAACCGCTTCAATAATGTTGACAGGATTCACCAAAGCAGGTTTGGTCGGGTCCATATCCGGGATGATGGCGGTCATGCCGAGAATCGGATCAAACAGAGCAAACAAAGGAAATGTGGGCAGGTCAATCTCATCCGGTTCGATCTGAAAGTGCTCCTGAATCTGTTTGAGCTGGGCATCAAAATTTCCATGGGTATAGATCACGCCTTTGGCCGGACCTGTGGATCCGGTGGTAAAAACAATGGCAGCGGTTTCATCTGCTGTTGTCCGGACCCGTTTAAACGGGGCAGCATGGTTGTGCATCAACTGTTTCAAGGTGTGTCCGCCCCAGAACCAGTTCCGGCCCACCGTAACCCAGTGTCGGACGGATTTGAAAAATCCAGGTTTGACCAGCCGCAGCAGATGGGCCTTTTCAATGCCGATAAACGCTTTTGGTTTTCCCTGGGCAAAACACTGGAGCATCCGACTGATTCCCATTCCCGGATCAACAACC
>JAABSK010000198.1 GCA_011390435.1 Desulfobacteraceae bacterium
GAATATGTATGCCGGAATAGTCGGTATCTACACCACAAACCTTAACAGTGATGGGTTTATTCTGGATCTGTTTCTTTTCCATGGCGGCCAGGGCCGTGCCAAAAGGCTCTGGATCCATTACGCAGATCACGATCTCCGGCATGGCATGGGGCCATTCAATCAACCGGGCAAAATTGACGATAAAACCGGCTTTTACATAATATTCCTTATGGTTTTGAGGCTGAGCAAAAGAGGCAGGCAGGCATAAGCCCCATAACAGGATCAGGGTGCCCACTGTCCAAAAGCATAAACCCACCCGGTCTGCTGAGACTTTCAAGGCCATGGCTGGTAGGGGCAGGCGTGCCATCAGAAACGAAACTTCATGCCCAGTTGCAGGTTGCGAGGGATTTCAGCATGATATGCCCCATTGAAAAGACTATCCATCTCTTTATGCCCCGGATCAAGCAAATTTTGGCCGAACAGAGAAATCTCGGCATTATCCGACAATGCCCAGGTAATTCCCAGGTCCAGCCTCAGGTAGTCTGGAATTTTTGTGCCAAAGAACCGGTATGCATTGTTCCAGTAAAGGTGTGTATCAAAACTGATATGATCTGCCGCATCCAGGTGCGCGTGAAGCTGAATCCGGCTGATATCGTTGTCTTCCCGGCTATGCCATGAGAGACCGTTCAACACAAATTCATTGTAAAGGTAGGCATAGGACCCGGTCAGGCTGAACTTGTCCAAAGGTTTCCAGGAGACGGAGAATTCCGTCCCATATGCGGTGATGCTGTTGTCATATGTGTTGAACACCTCCCATACTTGCGGACCGGTCTGCATGGCATCGAGGTTTAACAGCCGGGAATAGTCATTGTAAAACAGGGCCAGTTCAAAGTCGATGCCTGAATTCGTCCTGATACGATATCCAGCCTCATAAGCAATCATCTCCTCATCTTTGAGTGGACCGATGGTATATTCGTGATATTCGTTCCAGCGATCCAGAAACAGGGTCCTGGGAGCCGCATCCCTGAAGTCAGGAGGCCGCAAGGCTCTGGAAACGGAGAACCAGAGACGTTGATCCGGGGCCGGCTTGTACAGCATCCGCAGACTGGGATGAAAACCGCTTTTGGTGATCGTGTTATGTTCCACCTTGACACCCAGTGTCAGCCAGAATTTGTCTTCTATCAGGCTGATTTCATCTGAAACAAAGCCGTTATAATTATTCCACTGTTGTCTGGTTTCATGGAAGGTAATGCCATATCCGTCTCTGGGTGTAAATCTTGTGAACTTGTAACCGCCTCCGACAACAACATGGTGGCGTTGTCCAACATAAAAATCGACCTGAACATCGGAATAGAACTCTTCAATGCCGATGGAAAAGCTATCCTGATTATTGATGGTGCCATAGGCTTTGTCATTGTCATCATAATGGATCAGCACCTTAAGGCTGGTATCATTGCCAAGCCAGGCGGTCCAGTCGGTTTTGATGAATTTTTCCTTGAGCACGTCATTATAATCTCCCACCTGGTCATAATCTGTTTCACTGACTGCGGCTTCCAGAGTGAGGGTATGGTCTTGCCGAGGGTTCAGATCGATTCGAAAACCGCTTTTCCGCCGGGTCAGCTCATTGCCCAGAACCGGGCCGTCCGGATTGTCAAATGCGTCCAGCCAGGATCCCATAAAATACACCCTGTAAAATGCATTTTCGGAAAAAGCACCCCCCAGGCGGGTTTGCAGAATTTTTCCATTCCGGCTTCCCTGCGTCAGATCCAGCAGCACCCCCTGGGTCTTTTTCGGGGGTTGGGTGATGATATTGATTACACCATCCACGGCATTGTATCCCCAGGATGTTGCCCCGGGTCCGCGGATAACTTCGATGCGGTCGATATCCTCGATCATAAAACTCTGGGCTTCCCAGTTGACTGTACCGGTATCCTGGGAAAAGATGGACCGCCCATCCACCATGACCAGCATCTTTCTTTGGCCCTCTATCGGCATGGAACGGGAAGACACAAAGGTGGTTGCTTCATTTGAACGCAGAACCTGTATCCCCGGGGCCAGACGAAGAATTTCAGACATTTCCTTCAAACCGGAGCGCTGTATGTCCTCCTTGCTGATGACGGTAATGGCCCCTGGTGTATCAAAAAGATTCTGAACATATCTGGCCATCGAGGTAACCTCTACAGCCATGAGATCCTCGATATCCATGTCAATGAACTTTTCCGGTTTGGGGCTTGCGGCAAAACCCACGCCGTAAAAAAAGACATAAAAGAATAACGCCGGCAGAAGTTTGAGTGATATGTATACAGGAGAGAGAATGGTTTTTTCAAACGTCCAAAAGTGAAAACAGCTTTTCATGACAGCCCTTCCTCTTTTCGATGTGCGTGATGGAAAAAAGATAAAGCCGGTAAAACTCGAATCCACAACCATTTCTCCCTGGTGATGTTTGGTGAAGATACAGAATAAACATTTTCATTTCCACCTCTCTGGCACCTGTGTTTTCTTGTGTTTTGATGCCTCTCGGTTGCTGCTCTGAACCTATTTTGTCTCAGAAAGGGCAGGCCCGATTATCAATGCATGGCACTCAATATAAAAGGCCTTAATGCATAGGTCAACCGATTTTTGTGGTAATAATTTCCCATATTCGATTCATTAATGCTTGACAGAGAGTCCTTTTCAGTAATAACATTTTTAACATTCATTCAAGACAGCAATGAATGAAATCCGGTTTCGGGCTGCACAGATTCGTACCGTGACGCAGTCATATAAAGTGACTGGAGCTGGATTGAGAATAATCAAGCCATAGACAGACATCCCTAAAGAAAGGAGTTAAGATTCTATGGTGAACCGCCTGAACTCCGGCCAGACAAATCAATATGCCCGGATACTTTTAGAGATTTCCCATGCCGTCAATACCATTGACAATCCTGCTGAGTTTTATATGGCGGTTTGTGCATCTCTGAAGCATAATTCAAACTTTGAAGTGCCCATATTAGCCACTTGCCGTAATGAAACCGATGTCGACATCATTACGGATATGACAAGTGACGTGCTGGAAAATCAGGGAAAACAGAAAGACGCGGAGAAAAACCGGTCATTGATTCTTCGGGTAATCAATTCGGGTGCCCTCATGGTGTTTGATGATACTGATGTAAAAAAAATGTCCCGAAATCAGGCAGATCACCTTATTCGATCCGGCTGCAGGGAATGGATCGGAGTACCGATATTGATCGCGGAAAAGGCTTGGGGGGCCGTGGTTGTGCAAAACCATCGCGATTCAACGCTGATCAAGACCCGGGATCTGGATCTTCTGGCTGCCGTGGCCGACCTGGTCGGTTTTTTTATTGAACGCCTGCAGCTCAGGGTTGCTTTGAAGCAGAGCAATGAGATCGGTGAAGTGCTGCGTGAAATTACCCGGGCCATTCACAGTTCCGATACCCTGGATCGTCTGTTCAAGACGATTCACCAAATCCTGGGGCGTATTATGGATGTTTCAAATTTTTTTATCGGTGTCTATGAAAAAAAGGATAACAGCATCTCCTTTCCTTTTTTTATCGATGAGTATGATGATCTGTCCATCTGGGATGCAGCCTATTTGAAGACCAATTCTCTGACTTATGAAGTATTCAAGGCACTGAAACCGGTCCTCTTTAAAACACAGGATTTAGAAATTTTTAAACAACGGAATCGTGTGCTGGGAACCCTGCCAAAAATCTGGCTGGGAATTCCTTTGATGACCAAGACTGAACCCATCGGAATATTGGTTGTCCAGCATTATGCAGACCCAGATGCATTTGATCAGAAGGATGTGGACCTGTTATGTTCTGTATCTGAGCAGATTGCCTTGGCCATTGACCGGATGCGTTCTGAAGATCTGTTGAAAAAAAGTGAAGAAAACCATCGCCTCCTCGTTGAAAATGCTGTGGAGGGTATTTTCCAGACCACACCGGATGGCCGGATTCTATCTGCCAACCCCTCTTTTTTAAAAATTTTCGGGTTTGGGTCATATGAAGAACTCACATCCCGTTTCAGCGATATTGCTAAACAGCATTATGTAGACCCTGAAGACAGAGAACGGTTCAAAACCCTTGTTGAGAAGGAAGGAAAGGTCAAGGATTTTGAAACACAGCTTTTAAGAAAGGACAACACCCCCATCTGGGCTTCCCTCAATGCCAGGGCTGTCAGGGATAATGCGGGGGTGCTGATCTATTATGAAGGATTCCTGCAGGACATCACCGAACGTAAACAAGTAGAGGAAAAGCTTTACCAGCTATCCATTCATGATCATCTGACGGGCCTTTACAACAGACGGCATATTTTTGATCGCCTGCATGCCATGATGGAGGTAGATCGGCGTGAAATCAGAGATTTCTCCTTTTCCATCATTGACCTGGATCATTTCAAGAACATCAACGATACCTATGGGCATCAGGCCGGAGATTTTGTTCTGAAAGAGTTTGGAGAGATCCTTTCCGAAAGCTCCAGACCCTATGATCTGGCAGGGCGTTATGGTGGCGAGGAATTCGTGCTGCTCGCCATGAATATTGATATTGAAAAAACCGCTGATTTGCTTGAACGGTTCAGGAAAATCATTAAGGGCCATGTTTTTTATTACAACGGAACCCCTATTTCCATCACCTTCAGTGCCGGGGTTGCCAATACAGGTGAAACAGGGCTGGGAAAGACCGTGGAAAATCTCATTCGAAAAGCCGATGACCGTCTCTATCTTGCCAAGAATTCAGGGCGGGATAGAATCGTGATTACCGAAACATATGAAAAGGGTTTCTGGATGAATACCACTCCATCATCCAGCACACCCTGATGGGCAATGACTTTGGCGGTATATCCGGACATAAACAAAATTTGGATGTCGGGATAAAGAACGGCTGAAACAGATTATCCAGGGTGGCCCTGTCCATGCCGCAACCATCGTCACTGACGGCCAGCAGGACAAAATCACCTGGGACAAATCCCTGCTGTCCAGTGTTCTGGGACTGGTGTTTTCAACGATGACACCTCTATTCTGACACAGGGGGGTCTTTAGACTTGCCATTGTTAGGCTGGTTTTTATTCCATCTTTCTTTCAAATCGCTGAGATTTTTGCTGTGGGTCAAAATGACAATCTCATCATCTTTTTTCAACTTGGTTTCATCGCGCGCCAGTATAAACTCCCCATCGCGATAAAAGCAAACAACCTTGGCATTGTCCGGAAGATCGAGATCGATGATTTTTTTTCCCTTTTCTTCATCCACTATGAAGGTAAAAAATCTTGCTTCTCCTTTAAT
>JAABSK010000199.1 GCA_011390435.1 Desulfobacteraceae bacterium
GTATTGATGATATTGATGGACTCTTCCAGTGCTGCATCAGCTGTCTGCACAATAGAAATTCCATCAGCACCATTTTTGATGGCCTGACCCAGACCCAGTGCCTGTGAGCGCAGTGAATCTGCAATGGCCATGCCGGAAGCATCATCAGCAGCCTTGTTAATCCGCAAACCTGAAGATAACCGTCCCAGTGAGTCTGACAGACTGTTATCTGTTTTAATCATGTTCTTGTGGGCATTCATTGCCGCGATGTTCGTGTTAATTCTTAAAGCCATGTGTAATTCCTCCTTGAGAGTGTTAATGAAGGGAATCCATTCCCTTTTCACTTAAAACATTTTATTCGTTATTAAACTGTTGAACTTTTTTTGCCTCCTTTCTGATTTGTTTGTAAAAATATTTCAGACCAAATACCTTTCTGAAACCAGACTTCATTATCGGCGTGTTAAAAAAACAACTTGAACAAATTTACATTTTTATTATCAATCCATTTTTCTGGGATTTTTTCTCATGTTTTATGCACTGTTATCCGATATTTTGTATTATAATCGCTGTCTGGACGTTACGCAGCGAACATTTACAGGAGACGCGTACCATGGCAACCGGATCAATCACATCACTGGGAATCGGATCAGGGCTTGATCTGCAGAATATTCTGGACCAGCTTAAAGAAGCTGATGGGGCACAGATCAGGGCCAAAGAAAATCAAAAAACAGAATACGAAAATAAAATCAATGCGTATAACGGTGTCAATGCCAGGCTGTTTGCAGTGAAATCAAATGCACTGAATCTGTCGCTTCAATCCAATTTCATCAAACGAAGCATGACGATCACGGATGAAAAAGTTCTGGATGCCGTTGTCGTGGATGGGGTTGTAAAATCCTCTTATACCATTGATTTTTCCCAGAAGGCCCAGCGAAATTCATGGACATCAGACGGGGTGTCAAGCGCAAGTGACATCATGTTTGCTGAACCAGCTACCGGCATCATGGATCCGGATGATATTGCAGCAACCATCAATGAAACCATGTCTATCTATTATGGTGAATCCGGCAGTGAGCAGCAGATAGACATTGCGCTGACAGCAGGACTGAGCCTTTCTGAAATTGTGGATGAAATCAATTTATCCGCAAACAACAAAGATGGGAATGGCACCCGGCTAGTCCAGGCTTCTCTGGGGCTGAACAGTGATGAAGAATATTACATCCGGCTGTCTGCCGTATCCGGCGGGAACAGCGCAGAATCAGAAATTTCAGTTTCAGGATTTAACTATGTTCAACCAGATACCACCATCTCCATGACACAAAACGATATTTCCACCTATTTAAGCGTCAAACCAGGGACCACCTACCAGGGAATGGTGGACCTGATAAACAATGCAGCCGATAACCCGGGTGTGACCGCTGCCATTATCGATAACGGGGACGCAGCCAATCCGTACCAGTTCACCCTGACCGCCGACAATACCGGTGAAGATGCCAGGATAAGCCTGACCAATCTGACATTAACCGAAGTCACCGGCGCTGCAGGTGCATCCCTGGATGCCATGTTCACCGTGAACGGAATTGCTTACCGAAGGCAATCCAACAGTTCCATCAGCGATGTCATCAATGGCGTCACCCTGAACCTGAAAAATATCGGTGAGACAACCATCAATATCAATGCAGAAATGGATTCGGTAAAACAAGAGATCGTGTCTCTTGTTGATGGATTTAATAATTTAATATCGTATATTAAAGGGTCTGAAGAAGATGAGGAAGCCTCTGAAAACGCACAGCTTTTATCGAATTCTAATGATCTTAACCGTCTTGTCAGCAGGCTCAACTCTCTTATGACTACCCGTATTGATCTGAGTTCAGAATATACCAGCCTGATGGACTTGGGAATGAGCATCAACAAAGACGGCACCATCGCTCTCGATGAAAAAATGCTTGATCAGGCAATTGCATCTGATCCGGAGTCTGTGAGATCGCTGTTCCTTGGAGATGATGACAAAGATATTGCCGGGCTGGGAAATATCATCAACGACAGCCTGACAGATATGGTTGGTTCCCAGAGTCTTGTTTCCACAGAAATCGATTCTTTAGAAACAAAGATGACCAGGCTTGACAAAGAAATTGAAAGCTCAACCGAACGTCTGAACAAGCGATATGAAACCATGACAGCTGAATTTGCAAGACTTGACAGCTACATCAGACAACTGAATTCAGAAGCGAATTTCATGCAGTCCATGTTTGACTCCTTTAATAACAAAGACAAAAAATAAAACATTTACGCGAAAAGAAATTTTACCAACAACTGAAGCGAGGAGAAACAATGACGCCACACAGCATGATCGGAAATTACCTGAACAATCATTACGAAGGGATGACGTCTGAACAATTAATACTGCTGCTTTATAAAGGAGCTATCGATCGCCTGAAACTGACCATAGAAGGAATTGAAGAAAAAAATATCAAAAAAAAGGGGGAAAATCTCAGCAAAGCGATTGCCATTATTTCGGAACTGAATGCCTCTGTTGATACAAAAATGAATGATGAGGTTTCCCTCTTTTTAAGAGGTCTTTATAATTCAATTCTCATGGAACTTCCAAAGGTCTCCATCTCCAACGATACTCATATTCTTCAGCAGACCAAAGCCTATATATCAAAACTCAAGGAAATCTGGGAAAAGGATGTAATGCCAAAAGGAAAAAATAAACAAAATTTTTCTGAGAAAACAAAGTCGGGTGTGACCCCCCCCCGGGCAGAAAATTTTAGCAGTATCCGATCACCAGGCTCAGCCTTTGGATCAATTGCGGTTTGACAGATGGAAAAAAAGGATTTAAAAATGGAACAGGAATTTAAACAGATACAAAACATATTAGATGAACTGTATGAAATTCAAGCCAACCATCTTGAATCGTTTAACAAAACTGTATTGCCTGATATTGAACAGCAGTCTGCCGACCGTGAAAAGAAATTCCGTCATTTTAAAAAACGAATGGTGGACTTCATCCATCGCACAGACGCCCGGAAAGATGATAAAACAGAATCAATGCTGAGTTTTTGCAGCGCCCGCATTACATCGTTGATAGACCAGAACAAGTCTCTTGAAACAAAGGTCAGAAACTACAGAGACCGGATCAGAACTGAAATCGGGCATCTTTCAAAAGGCAAACAGGTTATCAGCAAGTATGGTTCACCCAAAGGAATGTCAAAAAACCCAAGAGTAATCAGCATTTCAAATTAATACGCGAACAAGGAGCCTCCGATGAATGTCAACAATATCACCCCGATATCAGGTTCTTCCAAGGCGGCACCGATTGAATCAATGCCGCCTCCAAACAAAAACAATGAAAACAAAACAATCAATAAAGCGCAGCACCTTGAATCCTCAAAAAATGTCAACGATCAGAAAGATCGTTTTTCTGTAGAAGAAGCCCATGAGATGGTGGAACTTCTGAACGAGTATATGGATGGATTTCAAACCAACCTGGGATTTTCCATCCGGAAAGAGCTTGGCAATCAGGTGGTTGTGGAAATCAAAAACAGGGATACCCACGAACTGATCAAACAGATTCCTGCAGAAGAACTGCTGGCCATCAAAGAGAAAATGGAAGAATTAACCGGACTTCTTCTGGACCACAGCGTTTAGTTTCAGCTGCAGTGTTTGTCATGCAGATTCCAGAACATTATGCTGATGGGAATAGGGTGAGTTGGGCACGATCACCTGAATCGCCTCATTTGTTTTCGGGTTGATCACAATGGGACCGATCAGGTTGGCACTGATCGTTTTTTTCTTATCCGCCTCTGATATATTGATCACCACATATATCAGCAGATCCGCTGTTTTAATCCCCTTCCACTTCTGTGTTGCAATAAATCCTTCCAGATCAATCTCATAGTCTGGTTTAAAGAGAAACGGACTCATGACCACCAGGGCAAGGTTGGGCTCTGTCACAGACTGAAACCAGCAGAATGGTGCTGATTTGGGATCTTCGATCAGTACAAAACGGTCAAATCCGGGAAAACCGGGCAATCCTTCCGGCATGAAAAGGGTTTTTTGATCATCAATCTCGATTTCACCAAATTTTCGAGTCTGTATTTTCACTCTTTTTTCTCCCTGGATAGCGTCTTTTTAAACAACTCTGCTGCTGCGGCAATATCGGTTAAATCCTTTTTTGCCGCAGCAATATTTTCATTCTTCACCTGTTCCAATACCTCCATTCGAAAAATGGCAACGTCCTTTGGCGCATCAACACCGATTTTGACAACATTACCGTCAATGCTTAAAATGCTGACAACAATCTGGTCACCAATCTTTATTTTCTCCTCTGCCCTTCGGGTCAGAACAAGCATAGAATTGATTCCTTTTATAAGTAATCCACCAGGCTTAATCTCATGATTTTTGCCGTGGAGTTCAGCGAAGCCTGGTACGCGGTTTCAAGTGCCTGAAGATTCATCAATGCTTCAATAATGTCTGCATCTTCAATATTGGAACGTCTTTCTGTCAGGCTCAGGCTGGTTTCCGTTGTAATCTGGGTCCGGATATCCAGGCGGTTGTGTTTGATCCCGATGTCCACGATCTGTGAGGTCATCTTGTTGTAGTGGGCTTCAAGCCGTCCCAGGGTCCGTTCAATACCGGATGTATCATTATGATCCAGATATCCGTTCAGGTCAACCAGCGTATTGAAAACCCCCCATTCCACCTCTCTGCTGCTTTTGACTGGAGCGCCTGTGTCATCTGCTGCATCAAACCCGAGAACCGTCCCAATACTCTGACCGTTTCCACCTGCAGCCAGCGGCGCATTTTCACCGGTCTGCCACAGAAGGTCAAACCGGGCAAGCGATGTTCCGTTTTCCTTGATGGTAAATTTCTTGGTGTGGTCATCCCAGGTCACTGAATAATCAATCCGGTTGCCTTTCTGATAGGATTCTGCCTCCAGGGCTTTTTCCACCTCCAGGGCCAGCTGGGAGTGGCTGGTATAGGGTTTCTGGGCAACCACGGCTGTCAACTCGTCGACATCTGCTCCCTCTTTCCCGCTGAGGATCTCTTTGAAATCAATTCTGTTGTTCATTCCATCAATGGTAATGTTCACCACTGCGGTATCACTTTCAGAATACCGCATCTGGTCGTTACCGTAAAACCCCAGCAGATCAGCCGCACTCTGGTCTCTGTTCGGTCCGGTCTGCCACAACAGGGAAAATCCGCTGATGTCTGCATCACTTCCCTTGATCATGAACCTGCCTGCAGCATCATCATATGATACC
>JAABSK010000200.1 GCA_011390435.1 Desulfobacteraceae bacterium
AAAAATTGCCAGGGCAACCCATACGACCAGTAAATTTGGCATGGAGTATGATTCATTGACAGACCTTGTGACTTTTGGCCTGGCGCCGGCTCTGCTGATGTTCCTGTGGGTGCTGGAGGCTGCCGGAAGACCGGGGTGGTCAGCAGCGCTGCTGTTTACCATCTGCGGTGCATTGCGGCTTGCGCGGTTTAATTCCTATCCGTCATCCAGTCCTGATTTTGAAGGGTTGCCCATTCCTGCTGCCGCAGCAATGAATGTGTCGGTGGTGCTGCTGTTTTCACGGCTGGAGATGTCACCTGAACCCTATCGTCTTTTTTTTCTGGTGATGATGTTTGTTTTATCGTTTTGCATGGTCAGTTCGTTTCCGTATAAAAGTTTGAAAAAAGTGTCTTTTTTCAAGACCATGAGATTTAACCGGCTGGTAGGGCTCATCCTGATTCTGGTTGCGGTTGCAACAGAACCTTGTATTCTTTTGTTTGTCGTCTTTACTGCCTATGTTATTTCAGGGCCGGTATTGTCGCTGGCGTTCCGGCTGCCATCGAAACGGGATGCTGAAACATAATCACTTAACGAAAACGGAGTTATTTTTAGTTTGGATCAACTACCCATCACAAAGCAAGGCTATCAGGCTTTAAAAAAAGAGCTGGAAAAATTAAAAACCATTGACAGGCCTCAGAACATCAAAGCAATCGAGGTTGCCAGGGCGCATGGAGACCTGTCTGAAAACGCAGAATACCATGCAGCAAAAGAACGCCAGTCGTTTCTTGAAGGACGGATTGGAGAACTTGGATTTAAGCTTGGAAATGCCAGGGTCATTGATCCGGAAACCGTTCCAAAAGACAGCGTCCGGTTTGCCAACCGGGTTCTGCTTGAAAATCTGGATTCCGGAGAAGAAATTGAATACATGATTGTGGGTCCGGATGAAGCAGACATCAGTAAGGGGAAAATATCTGTTTCCTCACCTGTCGGACTTGCGCTTTTAGGAAAAAAACCCGGTGATGAAGCAATTGTTCAGGCACCAGGCGGCAAACGTGCATACGAAATAATCGATATTCTCTAAATATAATTGGAGGTGTGGTTTTGGCAAGAGTGACGATAGAAGACTGTCTGAAAAATGTGGACAATCGGTTTACACTGGTTCATCTGGCAGCAAAACGAATCCGTCAGGTGAGAGAGGGTGCGGAACTGCTGGTAAAGTCAAGCAAAAATGAGGATGTGGTGATGGTTTTAAGAGAGATCGCAGCCAAACGGATTGTGGCAAAAATGCCGGACGATCAGGATCCTTCATAGGTCCGGCAAATCGGTTTGGGGACAAAACTGAAAACCAGAATCAAGCGTCTGGTGGGCAGGGCAGTTTCAGACTGGCAAATGATTCAGCCGGATGACCGGATTCTTGTGGGGGTGTCCGGAGGACTGGACAGTCAGTTAATGTTGAACCGGTTGTATGCACTTCAAAAAAAAGCGCCCATCTCTTTTGAGCTTTTGCCCATATATATTGATGCCGGATTTGAAGATTCTTTTGCCAGAGAACTTGAACGCCATGTCCGGCAGATGAATGGATCATTGAAAATTGAATATACAGCTTACGGTGTTCAGGCCCATGCAGCAGGGAATTCTGAAAATCCCTGTTTTATCTGTTCCCGTCTGAGACGAAAGAAACTGTTCGAGGTTGCACGGCAGAACCATTGTGGGAAGATTGCCCTGGGACACACCAGGGATGATATTATTGAGACACTGTTTATCAATATGTTCTATGCAGGCAAAATCGCCACGATGAAGCCCTGCCAGTCGTTTTTCAATGGTACACTGGATATCATTCGACCACTGGCCTATGTTGACAAAAAAGAGGTGACTGCCTGCTGTCAGCTTTTGGATCTGCCGGAATTTATCAACAATTGTCCCAGTGCCAACAGCACCAAACGGACAGATGTCCGAAAAATGCTTGAACAGCTATATCAACATAACAAACACATTAAGGGTAACATTTTCAGGGCAATGGGCAACATTGCCGCTGATTATCTGTTAGATACGAACCATGATAGATATTCAAAATCAACCTGATTATCGCAATATTCCCATCGACAAGGTTGGAATCAAAGGGCTGAAATACCCGGTAAAAGTTCTGGATAAAACAACGGGTCTGCAATCCACCATTGCCCAGATCAATATGTATGTTGATCTGCCCCATCAGTGCAAAGGAACGCACATGAGCCGGTTTGTCGAGATTCTTCACCTGTTCCGCACAAAGGTGTCACTGGAGTCTCTGACCAATATTCTGGAAGACATGAAAGCGATTCTCGGAGCGGAATCCGCTCACATTGAAATCACCTTTCCCTACTTTATTGAAAAAAAGTCTCCGGAAACAGCATCAAGAGGGTTGATGGATTACACCTGCTCGATCATCGGTTCATCCAACGGCAAAAAGAACACCGATATTATCCTCACGGTTGCGGTGCCGGTGACGTCTGTGTGTCCCTGCTCAAAGGAGATCAGTGACTACGGTGCCCATAACCAGAGAGGTGAGGTGCTGGTCAGTACCCGGTTCAAGAAATTTATCTGGATCGAAGATATTGTGGATCTGGTGGAAACCTCTTCGTCCTGTGATATTTTTTCAGTTTTAAAACGGGAAGATGAAAAATTTGTCACGGAAAAAGCCTACAACAACCCAAAATTTGTTGAAGATATTGCCCGGGACGTGGCCAAGGCCCTGATGGAAGATGAAAACATCACCTGGTTTTCAGTCAGTGCGGAAAATTTTGAATCCATCCACAATCACAGCGCCTATGCCTATATCGAAAAAGGACCGGCTTAACCATTCAGATCAGGGGATGCGCTGCTTGAGTGCGCTGAGAATCGCATCATATCCCGTGTCTTTTTTGTTTACCATAATCACATAGGGATACAACCGAAGGTCCGATCCCTGAAGGTATCCTGCCCGCGTTCTGACGCCGGACAGGGTACCGGTTTTATAATGATCATTTCCGTCATGCTTCAATACGGAAACATAGGGCAGAAATTCCATCAGAACCACAAGCATCTGCTCAGGTGTGATGCGGTTGTCCCGGGAAAGCCCGCTTCCCTCACGGATCGTAAAATCAGACAACCCCAAATGAGAAACCGCATACGCGGTGAGCGCATCAAGCCCTTTTTCCATTGTTGCCGGTGCATGGTATGTTTCAGCGCCAAGCGTCATCAATAACTGGTTTGCAATATAATTGCTGGAATAGGCCAATAATTTTTCGATGACCTGAATCAGCGTAAAGGATGAAAAAAATGTCTGACGCTCTTTTTCAGGCATGGGCATGATTTTTTCTGCGACGTTTCCACTGACCAGAATGCCGGACTGTTCCAGAAAGTGCTGAATGAGCCAGCCGGGATATAAGCGGCTCATCGCTTGTGGCAGAACAATTCTGCCCTGATTCAGGCCGGTTGAAACGATCACCGGTTCAAATACCGGGAGCAGGGGGGTCTGGTCTTCCGCACTGACAAACCGGTTTTTTGTTCTGTCCAGTTTAAAAGCAATGGTGTTGAAATTGGCGCATAACGCACCAATGGAAGCATCGTACGGGTTGCGCGATCGACCCTTTCCAGGAACGATGACCGCGTCTGAAAAATAGGTCTGATCAAGAAAAATATGGCGCACCTGCCGTATCTGAAGGGTTTTGATCATCTGGTCGCACAATCTGCGGATCTCTTCTGAAATCAGCAGCGGATCTGCCTTGCCTTTGATATAAAGGTCATTGGAATCCGGATCAAGCGCGTACGGCGTACCAAAATGATAATCCGCACCAAGGGTATGGATCGCTGCCAGGCTGGTCAGCAGTTTCAGAATGGACGCAGGAATCATTGGCACGGAACGGTTTTTGCTGTAGTGTATGTTGCCGTCTGTGTCCGCAAGAATCACCCCGATGCCGGTCTCCTGTGCAATGGCTGTTCCATTCCATTGAAACAGCGCCATGGCGGCAGTCAGCAGCAGCCACCAGATTTTTTTATTGAAACAATTGAAAAAATTCATTCAGCATATTTTTGACTGTCTGTTTGATCCGCAACGCATCCCACCGGTCTGGAAACGCAATCGGCCCGAATCGAACCCACACCTCATAGGTCCAGGTGTTCTGTCCGGCATCATAGGTTTTTTGTGCAATCTTCAAAGGGGTTACCACAACGCCTTCATAGCTGACAACGGTTTCATAATCTTTTGTGGTGACAGACGTTAATCCGTGATTCACCAGAACGGTTTTGATACTGTTCTCCTGGATTTTTTGATTGACCGCAGCCTCTGACGTGTCTGAACCGGCAGAAATGACACCTTTGGTGACCAGCTGAGAAAAAATTTCCGCCCGGAACTCATTTTTTGCCGGAACCATTAAGAGATGGTCATTGATCAGCTGGTTCTTTGAATACTTGACATCATACCGGGTGTAATACCGTGTTAAGTCCCCGGAGGCAGTCGCTGACAGGGTCAGTCCCGGCATGCTGCTGAGCGAAAAAAGGATCAGCAGCCAGCCAGTCAGGCGTGTGCAGGGATTCGGCATGGTTTTTGTATAAAGATTCTTCATGAAGTCGTTTTGATTAAAGTAAATATCCAGTCCGGACGATCTTCATCAGTATCACAAAAAATTGTCCGGAAGCAATGTTAACATGGGGAAATGGAAATGAAAAAATCAAGTCTGGTGTTATTCATGTGTCTGAGTATCTGCATCGCTGTTTTTGCCGGATGCAGCAGCTTTACTAATCCGTCTGCCACTGCCGGCGGCCCTGGAAAAGTCCTGGGTCCTCCTGGCGGAGAAGTGGATGACCACAAAGTGGTGACCTTTTTTGTCATTGGAAAAGGGCTTGAACCGGAAAATGCCCTGTCAAAAGGGGAAGCGGTTTTGCTGGCAGAAAGGGCAGCGGTTGCTGACGGTTATCGGCAGCTGGTTGAAAAGGTTCGCGGGGTATATGTTGATGCCTTTATGCGGGCCGGCAGGGGAACGGTTGATTATGATACCATCCAGGTCCATACCCAGTCATGGCTTCGCGGAACGGAAATCATGGAAATTTCCCAGGGAGAATACGGCATCACCAATGTCCGGTTGCGGCTGAGAATTAATTTTGCAAAAGAGGGCATGGTCTGGTGGCCTGTGGGAATTGGAAGGGATGTCAAACCATCTTTTTCTACGGATAATCCCATTGCAAGCGGTGCATAATCATTTTTCGGAGGATATTATGGGATTTTTACGTCAAAACAAT
>JAABSK010000201.1 GCA_011390435.1 Desulfobacteraceae bacterium
CTCACAGATCTCTTTGACTTCTCTTAAATTCTTTTCAATATGCTTTCTGCCCAGAAGAGTGATGTCCAGCCACAGATGGTCACCGTATCGGGACGGCACACCCTTGCCCTTTCGCATGTGCTCGGTCATTCTCCGGGACACCACATCCCTTGAGGCCAGCTCTTTTTTGTCCGGCTCGTAATCTGGCATGAAACGGTGGCCGTCTTTGTCCAGCAGCAGTCCGCCATCCCCTCTGCAGCCTTCTGTGGTTAAAATTCCCACCGGCACAATGGCGGTGGGGTGAAACTGAACCGCTTCCATATTCCCCAGGGTGGCAATGCCGGTTTCAAGGGCAATGGCATTGCCGATCCCTTCAGAAATCACGGCATTGGTGGTTACGGAATACAGCCGCCCATACCCGCCGGTGGCAATGGTGGTGGCCTTGGCCACATAGGCCAGCAATTCTCCGGTGATCAGATCCCTGACAATGGCGCCATAACAGACCCCGTCTTCATGAATCAGGGAAATGGCCTCTTTGCGTTCATGGACCGGAATCCCCATTTGAATGGCCTTGTTGTCCATGGCATAGAGCATGGTATGACCGGTACCGTCAGAAGTAAAACAGGTGCGCCATTTTTTGGTCCCCCCGAAATCACGGGAGGTGATCAGCCCATGGGCCTCCTGTTTTTCCGTGATGGTCACCTTTTCGCCATTGATGATCACTTCCCGGTCGCCGCCCCTGACCCGAGACCAGGGGACACCCCATGCCGCCAGCTGACGGATGGCTTTGGGTGAAGTATTGACAAACATTCTGGCAACATCCTGATCGCATCCCCAGTCAGAACCTTTTACCGTATCAGCAAAGTGAATATCTTCATCATCCCCTTCTCCTTTGATACAGGCACCAAGGCTGGCCTGCATACCGCCCTGTGCAGCTGCGGAATGGGATCGTTTGGCAGGAATCAAAGACAGGACAATGGTATCATACCCTCTCTGCATGGATGCGATGGCCACGCGAAGTCCTGCCAGGCCACCGCCGATAACAAGTGAATCCGTATATATGACTTTCATTTCAGCTACCCCTTATTCGTGATGATTTTTAACAACCGGACTGGCTCTGAACCCTTCAACCTGTTCGATGGCTGCCTCCTGTTGATGATATGGCTGCCCTGCCTGATCTCTGTGCCCCAGGCCGATCACGATAAATACGAGAAGCGCCAGGATACCGAGTGTCAAAAAGAAAACCGTTGCCCGGTTTTTCATCTTTTTCAGGGAGTTACGGGATGCTCTGGCATCTTTTCCGGAAAACCATCCCCATTTCATGCACAGCCGGTAAAGTCCGATACCGGCATGAAGCTCCACACAGATCAAAAGCAGCAGATACAGGGGCCATAACCCGCCTGAAACCACCCGGTCTGCAGACAGGTACGGATCAATGCTTCCCGGGTTGGAAAGCATGATATACAGATGAACCGATCCGGCAAAAAACATGATAAACCCGGTCACCACCTGGATATACCACAGGTTGGTATCTGCATGGTTCATCATCTGCATCTGGTCCCGGAAAATCCGATGCTGTTTCCAGGAAATGGGAAACTTTCTGACCCCCAGCATGGCATGGACAATGAACAGGGTAAACACTGACAGAACCGCAAAAAACACGACAATGGGAAAACCGTGACCCGTATCTGACAAAAACGCCAGCTCCATGGTTTTGGCCACAAAATTAAATGCCCCTTTTCCCAGAATGATACTGCCCACCAGCATCATGTGCACCCACATGAAAAGCCCCAGTACCAAGCCTGTGGCGCTCTGGGCAAAGTCCAGCCGGGCAGGGATCCTGCTCTTTTTTTTGTTTGATTCGATCAAATAACTATCCAATTTTTTTCCTCCTCAATAGGAACCCTAAAAAACTTCTTTGCAAATCCGGCCGATCTGGCCCAGGTTTTCACACACATGTATGCCATTGGCCTTGAATGCTTCAATTTTTGCCGCCCCTGTACCGCTGGAGCCGGAAATAATAGCGCCGGCATGACCCATCCGCCGCCCGGGAGGAGCGGTCAGTCCGGCAATAAAACCGACAACCGGTTTGGTCAGATTTTCCTTGATGTACTGGGCAGCCTCCTCTTCAGCATTCCCGCCGATCTCTCCGACCATGACAATGCCGCAGGTGTCATCATCCGATTGAAAGGCTTTCAGCACATCAATAAAACTGGTGCCGTTCACCGGGTCTCCGCCGATACCGATACAGGTGGACTGGCCCATTCCCAGCTTGGTCAGCTGATCCACCACCTCATAGGTCAGGGTGCCGGATCTGGACACCACACCGATGTTGCCCTTCTGGTGAATTTTACCCGGCATGATACCGATTTTGCACTCTCCGGGTGTGATAATCCCCGGGCAATTCGGTCCGATCAAGCGGCAGTTTCGGGTGGCTAAAAATTGTTTGACCTTGACCATGTCCAGAATGGGAATCCCCTCTGTAATGGCCACAATCAGTGATACACCGGCATCTGCCGCTTCCATGATGGCATCTGCTCCAAACGGCGGGGGAACAAAAATAAGGGATGCATTGGCATTGGTCTGTTCAACTGCGGATGCCACGGTGTTGAATACGGGTATTGCATCCATTTTCTGCCCGCCTTTTCCCGGGGTAACCCCTGCCACCACGCGGGTCCCGTAGTCGATACACTGCCGGGTGTGAAAGCTGCCTTCATTGCCGGTAATTCCCTGAACAAGCACCCGTGTGTCCCTGTTTACAAATATACTCACAATCTGCCTCCTCTAATTGACTGCTGCAGCAATTTTCTGCGCTGCATCAGAAAGGTCTGTCGCACTGATCAGGTTTAAGTTCGCATCAGCCAGAATCTTTTTGCCTTCATCTACATTGGTGCCTTCCATGCGAACCACGACAGGGATACGGATACCGGTTTTCATGGCTGCATCCACAACACCTCTGGCAAAAATATCGCATCGCAGAATTCCGCCGAAAATATTGATCAACACCGCCTTTACCTTACTGTCTGCCAGGATAATGCGAAGGGCGTTTTCCACCTGTTCTGCGCTGGCGCCACCACCCACATCCATGAAATTTGCCGGAGTGGCCCCGGCGTTTTTAATGATGTCCATGGTGGCCATGGCCAAACCGGCACCATTGACGATATTGCCCACATTCCCGTCCAGATTGATATAATTCAGATTAAATTGACTGGCTTCCACTTCCATGGGGTCTTCTTCATCCAGGTCCCGCAGATCCCGCAGATTCTGATGGCGATACAACGCGTTTGAATCAAAATCCACCTTGGCATCCAACGCCAGCACCTGGTCATCTTCGGTTAATATCAGCGGATTGATCTCCACAAGAGAACAGTCATTGTCCACGAAAAAACGATACAGATTGGATACAAGACTGGAAAACGCTTTCATGGCCGCCGCAGGAAGCGCCAAGCCAAAAGCGACCTGCCGGATCTGGTATCCCTGGATACCCATGAGCGGATTCACAAATACCTTTATAATCCGCTCTGGAGTGTTTGCTGCCACCGCCTCGATATCCATGCCACCGTCCTGGCTGGCCATGATCACAATGGAAGCAGTTGCCCGGTCCACCAGAAGGCTCAGATACAGTTCTTTTTGAATGTTCTGGCCAGCCTCAACGAGCAGTTTTTTCACCACTCTGCCGTCTGGCCCTGTCTGGTGGGTCACCAGGGTCATTCCCAGAATCTCACCGGCAATGGTTTTCACTTCTGCCATGGAATGGGCCAGCCTGACCCCCCCGCCTTTTCCCCGGCCGCCGGCATGGATCTGTGCCTTGACCACCACAGGAAATGTCTCGAGCGCACCTGCCTGTTCCACTGCCTCATCCACTGTAAAAGCGGCTTTTCCGTCCGGAACCGGCACTTTATACTGCCGGAACAACTCTTTTGCCTGATACTCGTGTATTTTCATCGGATCTGTTTCCTTTCCATGGGATTCACAAATATGACAGCAACCGTTCGGCGGCTGCGGAAGGGGACATCTGATTGTTTTCAACTTGCCGGGAAATCACAGGGATGTGCTGATTGATCGTTTCATTGTTTTGAAACCGCCATTTCAGGCCCGCTTCAACCAGGGCCCACATCCATTCCAGGGATTGTTTTTTGCGGCGCAGCTCAAATTCTCCGGCAGCCTTAACCTTTTTCTGGTGCGCCTGAACCATCTCCCACACATTTCTGGTGCCCCCGGGAATCACAGATGAGCAGCTCAGAACCGGAGTGGACCAGGTGGAACTTTCCGGGGCGATCATGTGCATGGCATTTTCCAGCTCGCGCTTGGCCTTTTCCACAGCCGCCAGATTGTCGCCGTCTGCCTTGTTCAGAACAATTCCGTCTGCCAGCTCCAGCACCCCTTTTTTAATGCCCTGAAGCTCGTCTCCAGCACCAGCAAGCATCAGCACCAAAAAAAAATCCACCATAGAGGCCACGCTGGTTTCACTTTGTCCCACCCCCACGGTTTCCACCAGAATCACATCAAACCCGGCAGCTTCACAAACCAGCATGATCTCCCGTGTTTTTGCAGCAACACCGCCCAGTGTTTCACCGGAAGGGGACGGCCGGATAAATGCGTTTTTATGGGAAGACAATTTCTCCATGCGGGTCTTGTCTCCAAGAATGGAGCCACCGCTCCGCCGGCTGGAGGGGTCAACCGCCAGTACCGCTACTTTCAGACCGCTGTCGGCAAGATCGATACCCAGATTTTCGATAAAGGTGCTTTTTCCCACCCCTGGAACACCGGTAATCCCTAAGCGGACACTGTTTCCGGTATGGGGCAGGATTTTTTCCATCACGGAAAATGCCTGCTGCTGATGGTCAGCGAGGCGGCTTTCGATCAATGTGATCGTCTTGGCCATCATTCGACGGTTGCCGTCTAAAATCCCCTGGACAAAACCATCAGGGTCAAGCAAAGCCATTCGTTTTATGCACCTATGATATTAAGGGTCTGGTTTGCAGAGTCGGTCACCACTGTTCCAGGGCCAAAGATTGCAGAAGCGCCCGCTGCCGTCAAAAACGCATAATCACCCGGCGGAATAATGCCGCCGACAACCACTTTAATATCAGATGCCCCCTGCTTTTTCAACTCTTCAATGACCTGGGGCACCAGGGTTTTATGCCCGGCTGCCAGGCTTGAGACACCCACCACATGAACATCATTTTCAACCGCCATTCGGGCAGCCTCTTGCGGAGTCTGGAACATGGGGCCAAGATCCAC
>JAABSK010000202.1 GCA_011390435.1 Desulfobacteraceae bacterium
GGGGATCAGCCAGAACATCATCAATGTGATGAACCGGTTATCCAGAAATTTCATGCCGTATTTAATCAACGCCTGTGATATTTATGCAGCCCCTTCCCGGCTGGAAGGATTTGGAATGCCCCAGGTTGAGGCTGGCGCCTGCGAAAAACCGGTGATCGGCATAAAGGCCATGGGCATGCTGGATACTCTGGTCCACGGGGAAACCGCTCTTTTGGCTGAAGTTGCCCAGGAAATTCTCTTAAAAGAAACCATGGTGTTCAGCGAATCCGGGTCAGAACAAAGACAGCGGGTCTTTTTTCCAAGCCCCCGCACCGTTGATTACCGCGCAAGCGTCCATGATATTGCCAATTATTTAATGGATTTAATGGAAAGCCCGTCTCTGCGCCAGAAGCTGGGCCAGGCTGCCAGAAAACGAGTGGTTGAACAGTTTGACTACAGGATTGTTGCCAGACGCTTTGTAGAAATTATTTCCACCCGGCTGGGGATATCATGATGGAAAAAGCAAAAAAAGCAGCGGTTGAGGTATTGCTGCATAACAGCAAAGGCCCTTTTTTCAGTCTTCCCAGGACGGCCGGCTGGGGATATCCTGAACCCTATACCAGAGATCTGATGATCTCAAGCCTTGGCATTCTGGTCACAAAAAATGAGAGATTAATCAATTCCCTGAAGAACGTCTTTCAGGTTTTGGCAAAACATCAGACACCGCTTGGCCATATCACCTCCATTGTTCATGATCCCGAAGAATGCGGCGCCAGTGACACCACCCCGTTGTTTCTCATGGCCCTGCAGATCTTCCGCAAGGTAACAGGCCAGGCTGATTTTTTAGAAGAAGCGGCTCAAAAGGCCCTGACCTGGATGTCGTACCAGTCTCCATCCAGCCGGGTGCTGGTGGCTCAACTGCCCACCAGCGACTGGCGGGACGAACAGTGGGTGCTGGGGTATGGTTTGTTTGTGAATACCATCGTATATACCTATTTGAAATTATTCGGCCTGAATGATCAGGCAGGTTTATTAAAAAAAAAGATGTCCACCCGCCTTTCCATCAAAGATACGGGCGATAAACACTCGATAGCGGGTGGTTTAAAAATATCGTTTAAACCCCATTATGCCCTCTGGGCCTATAAAATATACAACAGCGAACGTTTTGATCTTCTGGGGAACAGCCTGGCCATTCTGTCGGGAATTGCCTCTTCATCCAGATCACTGCACATGATTTCCTGGATTGAGGAAGAATGCCAGAAACTTCAGAATTCCGGAGATCTGGCCATTGATCTGCCCCCCAATTTTTTCCCTTATATCCATCCGGGAGATGATGACTGGCGGCCTCGATATACAAAATTCAACCGCCCTGGGGAGTATCATAACGGCGGGGTCTGGCCCTTTGTCTGCGGGTTTTATATTGCCGCCTTGACGGCGGCAGGCAGGCATAAACTGGCCCAAAAAAAGTTTGAAGCCCTGACAAGACTCATACAGCCCGCCCGGACTGCCAAAACAGAATTCGGATTTAATGAATGGTTTAAAGCCCAGGACGGCAAGCCGAAAGGGCAGGACTGGCAGACATGGTCGGCAGCCATGTATTTATATGCAGCCGAGTGTATCAAGCAAGAGCAGACCCCATTTTTTGATAAAATAAGAGAATGAAAATCCATCAGTAAGGAGGAAAACGACATGAAAAAAACAATGGACGAAAATGTAACCCCACCTGGATATTATGGCAGGAAAATGATGAGTGCCTCAGATTGGACAGGGTCACAAATCCAGAAATGGCAGAAAGAAGAAGCAGAAAGAAAGAATATTGACGATTTTTCTCAAAAAAACTGCATTTGCTTATCCCGCGGTATCGGCGCCGGGGCTCTGGAAGTGGCGGATTTTTTATCAGAAAAGACAGGATACCGTGTGATTGATAAAGAAATCATGGAACATATGGCAAAGGATTCTACTTTGACTGAAAAGATCATTGAATTTTACGATGAACGGGTTCCAGGAAAGATGAAAGAACTGCTTGTTGCGCTTTCCATTGAAAAGAAATTCTTCAAAACCGAATATATCGAGCAGCTGGCAAAGACGGTTACCGCACTATCGCATACTGAGCCGACGATCTTTGTGGGCCGGGGAACCCACTTGATCCTGCCCCGTCATCGGATTTTGTCGGTACAACTGGTCTGCGGCAGGAAGCGCCGGGTTGAACGGCTGTCAAAAATGCTGGGTGTTGACAACAGCGAGGCCGAGAAAAGATTGGCCACCATGGATGATGAACATCATCAATTTTTTAAAGCGATTTTCCTGAGAGAAAAAACATCTCCTGATGAATTTGATCTGGTCATTCATATGGATTTCTTTGATTCAGAATACCAGGCGGCTCAAATCATTGCGTGTGCATTTGAACAGAAATTTCACATAAATTTTCAAAACAACTGAGGTTGACAATTATCAGATGAATCCGCTCCTTTTTCTTGCCGCTGATATCGGTGCGACCAAAACAAATATCGGCCTTTATCTTTTTTCCAGGCGTTTGACAGCGCATTCACCACCGGTTCAATTAAGAACGGCTGATTTTTCAAGCATTGAATCACTGGTGGCAACATTTCTATCCGGCCGGAAGGTAATGGTGAACTTTTGCGTTTTTGGGGTTCCAGGCCCTGTTGACAACGGCAGGGCAAAGATAACCAACCTGCCGTGGGTGATGGATGAAAAAATAATACAGCGTGGTTTAGATGTGCCAACCGTCAGGCTCGTCAATGATCTTGAGGCCACCTCGTACGCCCTGACCGACCTTTCTGCAAACGATCTTTTTACACTGAATGCCGTAAAAACGGATGGTACCGGAAACAAGGCGATCATTGCGCCGGGATCAGGCCTTGGTGAATCCTTTTTAACATGGGACAAGACATCATATACCGCTTTTGCCTCTGAGGGCGGACATGGTGATTTTGCCCCCAACAGTAAAATTGAGTGTGCCCTGTTACAGTATCTCCAAAGCAAATACGGTCATGCCAGTTACGAAAGAGTCTGTTCAGGACAGGGTATCAATAATATTTATCACTTTCTTAAAGATCAACAATACGAAAAAGAACCGGCCTGGCTGGCAAAAGAATTCAAAGCCGCGGGAAAAGACCCGGTTGCGCTGATCATTGAGACAGCCCTTGATACAAAGCGGCCCTGCCCGATATGTGTGAAAACAATCACACTTTTCGCTGCTGTTTTAGGGGCGGAAGCCGGAAACATTGGGTTGAGAATATTGGCCCGGGGCGGTGTCTATCTGGCAGGCGGACTTCCACAACGCGTATTGCCTTTTTTAAAAGAACGAGCATTTCTGGACGCTTTTCATCAAAAGGGTCGAATGAGCGACCTGATAAAAGAAATACCACTGTATGTGATTACAAATCCAACGGCCGGACTGATGGGTGCTGCCCGGTACGGGATCGTTCATCTTTTGCCTGATGATTGAAAAAAACCGGCAAGGCAGGGGAAGATCGGATCAAGCCCAAAAATGTCTGGCCAGGAATAAAAGGAAATAACCATGGAGAATTCAAGAATTGAAAACCAGATTCATCTTGATAATGCTGAATTGAACAGACAAAATATGCTTCTCCAAGAAACGCTGCTGGGAAAAGAAGGCCTGCTGGAAGCGCTGAAGGATTCTGAAAAACAATACCGCCGCCTTTTTGAATCTGCCAAGGACGGCATCCTGATTATCGATGCTGATACCGGCCTGGTGGTTGATGCCAATCCATTTCTTTTGGCCCTGATCGGCTGTACGTACGATCAGGTGTATGGAAAATACCTCTGGGAACTTGGGAGTATTCAAAGACATTGCCGAGTCCAAGGAAGCGTTTAAAACGCTGCTGGACAACCAATATATCCGTTATGAAAACCTGCCGCTTCTGACGCTTGACGGCCGGCGCATTGAAGTTGAATTTATCAGCAATGTCTATCTTGTGGACGGCAAACAGGTGATTCAATGCAATATCCGGGATATCACGGCACGAAAGCAGACAGAGCGGATCATGGCGGAGAATGAGTCCAAAATGCGCAGCATTCTGGACAATATTGGAATCGGTGTCACCCTCATCAGCCCGGAAATGGTCATCCTTGAACTGAACCAGCGGATGCGTGACTGGTTTCCTTCCATCGATACTGACCAGGCGCCGCTTTGTTACCATGTATTTAATGACCCGCCAGGCCTGAAGACCTGCTCGAACTGTCCAACGGTGAAAACCTTCCGGGATGGCCGGCTGCATGAAACCACCCGCCAGACCCTTCAGGGCGGTGTGAGACGCGACTACCGCATTGTTTCCTCTCCGGTGCACAACGCTTCCGGGATGGTCACGGCTGTGATCGAAATGGTCGAGGATATCACTGAGCGGCTTTCCCTGGAATCCCGATTCCTGCAGGCCCAGAAACTCGAATCCATCGGACGGCTGGCAGGGGGCGTGGCCCATGACTACAACAATATGCTCAGTGTAATTCTCGGGTATGCTGAGATGGCCCAGGCAAAACTGAACCCGTCTGATCCCGTATATAAGGATCTTCAGGAAATCCTCAAAGCCAGCAGCCGTTCCGTGGAAATCACCCGGCAATTACTGGGCTTTGCCCGTAAACAGACCATTGCACCCAGGGCCATCGATTTGAACGATACCGTGGCCAGAATCATCAAAATGCTGGGCCCGCTGATCGGTGAAGATATTCAAATGGTCTGGCTGCCCGGAGAAAACCTGCAAGCAGTGATGATGGATCCGACCCAGCTGGATCAGATCATGGCCAATCTGTGTATCAATGCCCGGGATGCGATTTCAGGCGTCGGCAAGATCACTGTTGAAACAGCCAACGTCACATTTGACGCTGCTGATAGCGATTTTCATGAAGGCCTTCCCTCCGGTGACTTCGTTCTGTTGACCGTCAGTGACACTGGCTGCGGCATGAAAAAAGAGATTCTGAAAAATGTCTTTGAACCCTTTTTCACCACCAAGGAGGCCGGTCTGGGGACAGGCCTTGGCCTATCAACAGTGTACGGTATTGTCAAACAGAACCAGGGATTTATCACGGCATACAGCGAGCCGGGCATGGGTACGGTCTTCCGGATTTACCTGCACAGCCATAAAAGCGAACCACCCATATCTTTTCAGGGAAACAAAAAGAAAGCCGTGGCAGGACATGGCGAGACCCTTCTGGTTGTCGAGGATGAGGCCGGGATACAAAAATTGATTAAACGCATGCTT
>JAABSK010000203.1 GCA_011390435.1 Desulfobacteraceae bacterium
AGGCGGAACCCAGAGCATCGATGTGAAGGCCCGGATCATTGCCGCTACCAACAAGGATCTGGCGGAAGCGGTGAAGGAAGGGACATTCCGGGAAGATCTCTTCTACCGGTTGAATGTGATCCCTATTCACGTGCCCCCGCTGGCCCGGCGCAGATCAGACATTCCTCTGCTGGCGGACTTTTTTCTGGAAAAATTCAAAAAAGACCAGGATACAGTGGTGCGGTCATTCTCTTCAGACGTTATGACCGCGCTGATGCACTATGAGTGGCCGGGCAATGTCAGGGAGCTGGAAAATCTGATCAAACGCCTGATCATTCTATGCGACAACCCGGTGGTGGCGCTGACCGATCTTCCGGAACATTTCTATGCCGGGGGGGATGCCGATACCCCTGATACCGATAACGTCGACGGGGAGCTGCCGATGCTGGAAAACGGCATGAATCTGTCCGAAGCGATCAAGGCGTATGAAACCCAAATTATCAGCAGCGCCCTTGAAAAAAGTGACGGCGTCAAGGCCAAGGCCGCGCGGATGCTCAAAATCAAACGGACCACGTTGGTTGAAAAAATAAAGAAACACAACATTTCTTCTTTTGATGCCTGATACGGCGCTCAAAACAATGTCGAAAAATTGACGGACCAATCACCGGCCGAAATAAACGGCCTTTCGTTGTTTCCTCCCCCCATCAGCCGCGCTGGATGATTTTCTTTTTCATGGCACTGTTTTTGCTTTTCTTGAAGAAAATTGGTGGCCGGGTTCCGGCAGAACCGATTTTGAAGAAAATCAGGATCACAAGGAGTAAGTTTCATGAAAAGGGTCAAAGGGTTGCTCATAATCGGGGTGGGCATACTAAGCCTGGTTCTGGAAGGGGTATTGTGTGCGGCCCCCCGGGCGGGGATGTCGGGTACCGGGGTCCGGGTGGACCCGGCAGCGGGAACCATGTCTGTCCAGGTCCGGAACCGCATGCTGACGGTGACGATCCTTTCTGAGGCGGGTCATGACAATCCAGTGATCGACATTTCCGGATGGCATGCAGATGGGCGGTATCAGGTGGCATCTTCAGACACTGCGCCAGTGATTTTCATCGATCTGTACGAAACCCTGCCCGGTTTCAAAACAGCGGTGCTGCCGGTCGACATGGGCTGGATCACCCGTGTCCGCATGGGCCACCATCCGGATCGATTGCGTATCGCGCTGGACGGAGAGAGTTCTGATTTGCCGCTGCCTGAAGCGATCCGTCAGAAGGACGGGCTGGTGATCACTCTGAATGCGGGAAAAACAGTGTCAGAAACAATGGACACATCTTTGCCATTGCCGGTGATCCCGGGGATTGCCGCCATCGATCAGACCGCGGCACCGGAAAAAAAATCGGGACAGGCCCAGGCACCCCCCCGTGGGACATCATATATCATTCGCCAATCGGTAGGAGATGTCCCGGACCCGGTTATAACGCCGGACAGCGTGCTTTTTCAGGAAGCGGTTTCTCTGTTTGACAACCGGCAGTGGTCCATGGCCCACAACAAGGTGCAGCAGATGATCGACAGGTATCCGGCAGGTACTTATGCGGAAAAAGCCCGTTTTCTGAAGACCGATATTCTTAAGGCCCTTTATTCGGACGAACCTGCTGCAAACTACCGGGAATTGATGGAAAGCTTTCAGGACGTTTTGAACCGGTATCCACATTCCGTTTACAGAGGCGGTGCACTTCTGGGTGTGGCAGGCCTGCACCGGAATATGGGCAATCATGCGGAAGCTTTGGCCTATTATGAACTGGCCCGGAACAGTGCGTCTGAAGAAGACGGCCTGATTGTTCAGCAGGCGATGCTGGGTACGGCAAAAATTCATCTGGCAACGGGCCGGATGAATCAAGCATTGTCTGTTCTGGAAAACCTCCTGAAAATGACCGAGATCCCTGCAATTAAAAATGAAGCGTTGCTCGAGACCGCAAGGCTCCGGTATGAACAGAAATTTTTCAACCAATCCCTGAATCTGCTCGATCAACTGGTTGCCCATGATAAGAACGTTTATTTTCAATATCCGGACGTGTCCCTTTATACAGGGAACAACTATTTTCAGCTGGGCCGGTATGACCGGGCCAGAACCCACTTGCTTCATTATTACAATGCCGTCCCAGACAAACAGGGCAAAGATCTGATTTTGGCCCGTGTGGGGGATGCCTTTCTTCAGGGCGGCAGGGTCATGGATGCGGTAAGATGTTTCCAGCTGGTGGTGGAGCGGTATCCAGATACAAAAGGCGCAGCGATCAGCTGGCTCCGTCTGGCCGAGCAAAAGGACAAACATCCAGGGGACGCGATACGAATGTCCTATTCCGCCAAAAAGATTTATGAAAATATCCGGGACGCTTACGAGGGCCGGCCCATCAATGATTCCCTGGCCCTGCTGGCCGTATTGAAGCTGGCGGTTCTGTATCATGATGAAAAACGGTATTCTGAAAGCCTGGACACCCTGCATTTGTTTTTTCAGAACAATCCGGACCGATCCCTGCGTGAAAACGGCCGGTTCGCATTGAGAAACGTGCTGGAAGCCCTGATTCAGAAGGCATACGAGGAAAAAGAGTACGACCGGGTGATCGGGCTCTACACACAGGAGGCCCTGCCGGTGGTTGCGCTGATGGCTCCGGACCCGGTGCTGCTCATGGTTGCCCGGGCATACCGTCATAAAGGAGACAGTGACGCGGCATTGGCTGTGTATCAAAAAATGGCGGCATCCATGCCGTTGGAGCAATTGCCGGACGATGCGCTGTTTTTTACAGGCAAGACATTGGTTGAATCATCACAACCGGATCTGGCCGGGGAAAGACTGTCACAGCTGATCAGCGCATACCCCGGAAGCCCTTATGCCGGGGAGGCCAT
Source organism: Desulfobacteraceae bacterium (assembly GCA_011390435.1). Next base: position 2,872 of record JAABSK010000203.1, read on the forward strand.
GAATCTGATGGGGCAGATATTGATGGACCGGGGAAATTTCCAGGATGCGGTGGCCATGATGACACGGGCACTGTCCCATCCGCTGCCGCCGTGCGAACGGGCTGCACTGCTGGTGCGAACAGGATGGGCCGCGCTGGGATATCAGGATATGGAAACCACCCGTTCTACCCTGGAAGATGCCGTAGAAGCGATGGATCAATGTCCGTCACTTGCCGGTTACCTGGGAGACCAGATCGGGGACATGTATGTTCAGACAGGTGATTTTGACAAGGCAGTCTCCATTTTCAATCATGTGCTCACCATGGCGGATGCCGGCGTGGAAAAGTCGTTTCTCCAGTACAAGGCGGCAGAGATTCTGTGGCGGTCCGGAAAGCAGGAAGCGGCGCGTGCGCTGTTTGAAACCCTGGCAGCCCGGAACGAACTGTTCTGGAGTCAGCTGGCCCGGGAGCATCTGGATATGGCCGAATTTGACAACGCAGTCCGATGATTCGACCCTAAGGGATGGCGGGTTCAGGGAGGAAAAAAGAGAGAGACGTGACAAATCCATGAAGCAAAAGCAGATTCTCATATTTGAGACCACACCGGCGGATAAAAAAGATCTGGTCCGGGTGTTTGAATCCCTGGACCATGATGTTGAGACTGTGGCGGACAGGTCCGCCCTGCTTGAAAGCATGGCCACACAGTCCCGGGATCTGGTGGTGATCGGTGCCCGCTCTCCGCTGACCGCTGAAATGGCGCTGTTGCGGCAGATCACGGACCGGCATCCGTTCGTGCCGGTGATCATGGCGGTGGCTGGAGCGGATCCGGAAACCGTGGTCAATGCCATGAAAGCCGGGGCATTGGATTTTTTTGTGAAGCCTGTCCAGATCGACATCGTGAAAAACATTGTCTGGCCCCAGACAGCAGCACAATCCAGACCAGATACGCAGGGTGCGGACCGGTTTGCCATTGTCACCCGGAATCCCGGAATGAAACACCTGCTGGCCTCGGCCCGTAAAATATGTGACAGCCAGGCACCGGTGCTGATTCTCGGCGAGTCCGGAACCGGCAAGGAACTGGTTGCCCGGTATGTGCATTCGTGCAGTCAGCGACGCAAACAGCCGTTTGTCGCCGTCAACTGTGCGGCCTTGCCGGAAGCGCTGCTGGAAAGCGAGCTGTTCGGGCATGAAAAAGGGACGTTTACCGGTGCGGTGGGACGGAAAAAAGGAAAATTCGAACAGGCGGACGGCGGTGTCCTGCTTCTGGACGAGATCAGTGAAATGGATTATTCCCTTCAGTCAAAACTGTTGCGGGTACTCCAGGAACGGGAAGTGGACAGGATCGGGGGGTTCGGACCCGTATCCGTGGATGTCAAAGTATTGGCCACCACCAACAGAAATCTGGATGACATGATTCAGGCCGGGGAATTCCGCGAAGACCTGTATTACCGGCTCAATGTGGTGCCGTTGCACGTGCCCCCGCTGCGGGATCGACGGGAAGACATCCCGTTGCTGTCGGATTTTTTCATTCGAAAATACAACCGGATTGACCACCGGAACGTCAAAGGCTTGACGCAGGAATCTTTGTCGCTGTTGATGAATCGCTCCTGGAAAGGCAATGTCCGGGAACTTGAAAATACGGTTCAGCGGGCGGTGCTGATGTGTGAAGGGTCGACCATCACCTGTGAGGATTTCACCATGCCGGGGAGCCGGCCTTTTGCCGGAAACGCGGCCCCGGCTTTCACGCCCGGGGTGTCACTCAAGGAAATGGAAAAAAATATCATTTTCAGTACCCTGAACCATACCAATGACAACCGGACCCATGCCGCGCAGATTCTGGGCATCAGTGTCCGGACACTGAGAAACAAGCTCAATGAATACAAAGAAAAAATGGCGGCTCAATAAATGTGGAATGATAGTTGCATCAATTCCAGGGAAAAATGAATAATATCTGAAAAAGGACAGGATCATGATACAGAATGCATCGGTTTTTGACCAGTCATTTCAGGCTTTGGAAAAAGCCATTGATATTTCCCGGAAACGCCAGGGTGTCATTGCCAGCAATATCAGCAACCTGGATACCCCCGGTTATAAAGCCCGGGAAATCGATTTTCAGGGCATATTGGAAAAAGCCATGTCAGCGGATGAAAACATGTCTGGTACCCCCATGACCCGAACCCACGCAAATCATCTGGGAGACCGGGAAGAAGGGGGCGTGGAAGTCGAAATTCATGAATCTCCTGCCGCTTTTGACGGACTCAACTGGGTGGGGGTGGACAGTGAAATGAAAAAATTGATGGAGAATAAACTGGTTTACCAGACCGCGGTAGAGGCGATGATGAGAAAGATCACCATCATCAAGGAGA
>JAABSK010000204.1 GCA_011390435.1 Desulfobacteraceae bacterium
TTGCCGCCATAGGACCACACCATCTGCGCTTCCGGGATATCGCCGTCTTCCTGGTCCCAGGCACTGCCCTGGAAAGTGATCATTTCTCCTTCGACAAAGGTGGCAAGATTTCCAGGTGCGGTAATGTGCACCTCAGGAGAATTGGGAGCGACAAAGAAGGCTTCTGAATCCTGCTGGGTGGTGTTGTACCCGTCCGTGGCAATGATCCGGATCAGGCAGGTGGGTCTGACCCGGTCCGATCCGGCAGGCAGGGTGGCGGTGTCCATTTCAAAGGAATATTCTGCTTTCAGTCTGTTTTCTCTTTCCAGCCGGCCTGACATGGGGCGCCAGTTTTTCCCCATATCCTGGCTGTAAAAAATGGTGAAGCTCAGAAGATCGCTATCCTTATCAAAGGCGCTCCATTTCACGATTTCTTTGCCGCGCCATGTGGTACCATAATTCGGGGACAGGATCTCCACGGTCGGGGAAGAGTAGTCGACCTCAATAATGTCCAGCAGGAGAGGTTTGCCGTCCATAATTTTGGTGAGACGTATCTGATCAGTTCCCGCGATTTCCGGCAGCCGGAAACTGAACGGCGCTTTTTCCCTGTTATCCGGCCTTTCCCGGGCATTATCCGTGCCGAAGTAAGCGTTGAACTGCAGGACATACAGCGGTTTTTCACCTCTTTCCGGCCACAGCTCCAGAGCATAAATTCCGGGAGTGACTTCATCCTGTGTCATGGGAATGCCCGGCTGAACCATGGCCGGGTTGAGTTCTCCGCCCCCTCCCAGTTTTTCCGAGAACACAAGGCCATTAACATAAATGGTTGTCTGCACCCTTTCCTGGAGGTATTGTGCAGATGATACAGATGTTTTGGCTGCACCTGCCTGGAAAAAATCAAACATCCTTTCCCAGCGGTAGTCAGAGATCCATGAGGAGGGCAGCTCAGTGTCATCACAGTAGGACATCACTTCCGGCTTGTCAGCAGGGATGATCCGGAAGGGAGAGACCGACGTGTCCACCCCCACTTCATGGATTTCCGCATCATCGTATCTGGCCTGCCACCCGGCATCCGCCCCGGTTGCTCCGCACCCGTACGTGGTTGTATCACCCGGGATGCAGTATCCATTTGCCATGCCGGAGGTCAGATTGGATACATGCCGTCCCCAGAGATCACAACCTGGGTACACAGCGCAGTCACCCGGGCCGAGGTTGTGGATGATTTCATGGGCCATGATGGTGTCATTGGCGGTGCCGCCCCTGGCAACCCGGCTGATCCCCCCGCACCATGCAGGATCAGAGACGCCCCCGCCGTATTTCGTGACCCCGTATAACTGGTCCGGCAGGTCAAAGGAAAACCCGCTGAATATCCATCCCAGAACCGCCACCGAGTAAAAGTAATTGAGGTCGTCAATTGCATCATTAATGGTGGTGGGACCGATCGCTTCCCAGGATTTGCGGGTGAAATTGATATGGGGAACAGGATAGATGGCTTTTGTAAAGGCCTGCTGGTTGTTTATATCATCGTTATCCGGAAGCACCGGTGTGGCAGCTGTGCCTGTGTTCAAAGGAACCACCCAGTAATTGGGGGTTTCAGCCTGATGAAAAGTCAATGGAACGTTTTCAGAACTGACCGGCCGGGAGAATAGATCGCGCACCACCGCCCTGAAAGTCACATCCCCCCGGGTCCATGTCTTTGGCAGTTCAAAGTTTGCAGTGGCATAGATATTTTCCCGGTCTATAGAAACAGGGGAATGGTGAAATACCGCAAGGGGGGAGCCCGGCAGATCGATGCCGTTCTGAGAGCCGTACAGGGATACAATGCCCGGCTGGGTTTTTGATTCAGACTGTGTATATACCCGGGCTACGCTCTTTTTGTCCTGGACCAGAAGCAGGGTGTTGCCGCGGTCCTGAATGGCCTGGTTAACCTCCACGGGATCTGTGCCTGCTCCCTGATCAAATCCCAGGGATTCACCTGGATCAGGAAGGAAAATAAAGGTATTGGGGGTTGCCAGGTCCACCTCGATGAGGTTGGTAAAGTTGACGGTGAAATTATTTGGAAGAGACTCTGAAAAAGCAGGGCTTGCCGAGCTGATCTTGAGTCCGATCCGGGCTGTTCCCCCGGCCCGGGCCCCGATCTCCGCCAGATCGATGCCCAGCTCCCAGACACGGTGTCTGCTGCAGGTGACGGAAAAGGGATTGATCTGATAAAACAGGGTGCCGTCGCCAAAGAAGCACCCAAATCCTTCCCCCATGCTGGAATAGGTTTCCGGCTGCATCCCGGTCCAGGTTGCAGGGGCTGTGTAATATGAATAGCGCATCTCTCCGGTTCTGGGATTAATCCCGAAGTTCAGATCTAGGTAAGGAGTGATCTCTGCATCCTGGTTGACATCAAAGGTGAGCCAGAAATAATCATCATCTTCCTCCTGACCATCCTCCAGAACATCGATCAGTACATACAGCCTGTGCCGGTCATTTGTCACGGTTATAAAGCCGTTTTCAAGTTCTAATTTGTTTCCGGTGGGCCACTCCCCAAAGTTGATAAATCCGTCTAATGTGGGAGGATGTGAGGCATAACTGGATGTCATGGAGAGTTCGCTGGCCTGCCCCTGCCCCAGCACCCTGAGCCAGGGATCATTAAACCGGACTTCGGGGTTTGCGCTGGTGGTGTCATCGGTCATCTCCACATCAGAACAGTAATCAGTATCATGAATTACATCCAGATACATGATCCCAGGACCCGATATTTCCTTGAATTTGAAGGTGAAGGTTTCACTGGTTCCCACAGATATGGGCGTAAAGTCCATGTGAAGGATTTTCGGCGCATAGCCGCCCGGCAGTTCCACTGAAAATCTGCGGGAGCGCAGGGGATCGCCCGTAAAGCCCGAGGACCTCCGGACTTCTGCGGTAAATACGTAAATTCCCGGTTCGCTGGCACTCATGACCAGTTCCAGGGCCTGGAAATCTTCGGAAAGGGTAAATCGCACCCCGCGAATATCAGCCCTGTCTCCGCCGCCGTCCGCTTCAAAGGTGCAGCCTGCAACCTGGGTAAGGGCCGCATCGGCCTCACAGTGAAATCCCGTCACCAGCATCATGACGACACACGGCAGAACACGCCATATGGTTTGTCTGAAATGTGACATGGTATACCTCCCTTGTTGGTTAAAATCAGTGAAGTATTCGCCTGTAAACACAAATGGCTGGATACAATAAAATAGTTACACCTCAGGCCTGGATGCAGGAGATATCGAAGAATCGGCTATAATTTAAAAAAATAGTTCAGCATTCTGCTTACCGGATCAGGATGTGACCGAATCAAAAAATTTGCCTTTAATTTTTGTTATTACAATCTTTAAAAAAAGTCAATTGGGAAAAGCCTGGTACAGCAATTTTCATACCTCAGATACATGGCTTGATAATTGCTTGTTATTATAGTTTGTCAGTATAATTTTTTGGCATACATCCATAACACGCGCTTCAAAGGAGGTTCATCTATGAGAAAAGCACTGGCAAACATTTTTCTGATCTGTTTTCTTGCGGTATTTCCTGTATCATCCTGGGCCGCTTTTTCCAATCTTGTGTCGTTTGGAGACAGTCTGTCGGACAATGGTATCAATAATATTCAACCTGATCGTGAAGGATTCGACCGGTTTTCAAACGGCTGGGTGTGGGTGGATTATCTGGCGGTAAATCTGGGCGTTTCCCATGACGGCCGTGCCTGGGGTGGCGCTACGACCGGGGCGGAGAATTATGATCTGCTCTGGCAGGTCGGAGACCGCTACACCCCTGTCGGTGACATATCCAACACCCTGTTCACCATCTGGGCCGGGGGCAATGACCTTCGTTCCATAACAGATCCCAGCAGTGCCGGAAGTGTTATCGGATCAGCCTTAAACAATATTGGCACAGCGATATCCACCCTTTATGGCAAAGGTGCCAGAAATATTATGATACCCAATCTGCCGGATTTGGGAATAACCCCGGAAGTTAACGAAAACCTTTTTGAGTCTGCGGCTGCTTCCCAAGCTTCCCAGGCATTCAATGCCAACCTCAATACCCTGATCAGCACGTTATCTGGGTCGCTTTCAGACTTGACCATTTATGAACTCGATGTTTATTCCTATGTCAACGATGTTATTTTGGCAGGGGACTTTTTTGCCAATACAACTGACCAATGGCTATTGGAAGGGGGAGATGCCAGCACCTTTTTATTTTTTGACGGCATTCATCCAACAACCCGTGCCCATCAAATGCTCGGCGATTTTGCTGCTGCAACTGCGGTTCCCGTGCCTTCAGCGGTCTGGATGCTGGGCAGCGGGCTGCTGTTCATCATTCGTGTCCGAAGAAAGTTCTGAGCCTGAAAGAACACCAACCGCTCTGTTTGGAATCGTAAAAATTGTTTTTGGTTTTGCCAGTGACAGATTTGGAAAAAAACAAAGAAAAAAATGCCATAATGTTGAGAATTTAATTTCATAAAAAATGGAAAACTTTGTAATAAACGTGAAAGTGTGAATGCTTGTGATGCCGTATATTTCGAAAAATTATCCGATTTTTCAGGTGATTAAAGCCTAAGTGGGGTGATATAAAAATCAGGTGCGAAACTTGCATGTAAGTTAACACTGTACTAAAGTGAAATATTATTGATAATATTGTAAATAAATGTTCAAAGATGGAGGAATTGATATGCAACGCCTGAAAATGATGTTAAGTACTTCAGCGATCTCACTGCTCATGGTTTTCACCTTTCTGATCCCGGCATCATATGCTGCAGTCGCCGTTCCGGACCTGGATATCCAGGAATATTTTGATGGACAGTTTACTGTGGATTTCAGCGTAGAAACTATCTACGATGATATTGTCGGGTTTGCCGTGGGAAACAACTATAATTTCAACTATGCATCCACAAGCGTTTACGGGTGGCAGGCGGCAGTAGCCGTCAAGCAGAACCTGACCGACTGGAAGATTGCGCAATATAATCCAGGGAGTCCGCCCTCAATTACCTATTTTGACCTGCCGTCCTGGATGAATCTGGATTCCCTGGAAGACACCAGTGCATTTTTGTTCTATAACAATACCGGCAACGCACTTTCATCCGGTATCACATCCGGATTTTCGGGGTATGCCTTTGCACCGAGTTCTCCATTTCTGGCATTCAGGAATATTGATGGTCAGGGAGACATCACCATCACAGCCGGAGAAA
>JAABSK010000205.1 GCA_011390435.1 Desulfobacteraceae bacterium
ACCCGCCGAAGACTCGGGTCGTCATCAATCAATAAAATACAATCCGGCATTCTGATATCCTAATGGTGTTCCTCAAATGGTTCTGTCGGCAGCTGTATCAGAAAACCAGCCCCGCCCAGGGAAGAGGCTTCAATGGCAATCGTTCCGCCAAGGCTTTCAATGATCCGTTTTGAAATGGACAGCCCCAGACCGGTTCCCCCGTCCTTAAACGTCTCAAACGGCTGAAAAACGGCTTCAACCCGGTCAGAATCGATGCCGGGACCGTCATCACTGATCCGGATGCAGCACATGGATTCCAGAAGAGTGGCATCCACCCGGATATGGCCATTGAATCCCACCGCCTCCACTGCATTGATCAAAAGATTCATCAACACCTGGATCATGCCGGCCTCATCCACTTCAAATCTGGACACATCCGCATGAATGTGAACCGCCACTCTGATCTTTTTTTCTGTTATCCGTGAATCCAGCAGCTTGATCACCCGGCTGACAACCGTTTCAAGAAACGCTTTTTTTTCTCGGCTGGGCTGTTCCTGTCCCCTGCAATAGCTCAGCACATCATCCACTGAATGATTCAGCCGCAGAATTTCAGACCGCATGATCTCGATAAATTCGTACTTGGAATGGCCTTGGGGAATCTCATCTGCCAGAATCTCAGCAGCTCCTTTGATGGATGCCAGCGGATTTTTAATTTCATGGGCCAGTGTTGCTGAAACCTGGCCCAGCAAAGACAACTTCCGGCGTTTTTCCAGCTGTTTTTCCGCCGCCAGCAGCAATGATGCCTGGTGATGCAATCGCTGATACGAGGCTGCCAGTTTTTCAGAAAGGGTTTTATATTTTTCCTGAAGCCGGCTTTCCCTGCTGGAAATCAGGCCGATGACCAGTCCGGCTGCCAGGTAAAAAACAATTTCCGACAATTCACTGTAATACGCCTCAGGCCCCCTTGCCCAGAACATGTAAAGATGGGGAACAAACGCCAGACAGGAAACAGCTGCAAAACCAAGCCCCCCCTTGACACCGTACAGGATTGCCCCGATGACAATGGGAAAATAGCTCAAGCGCCGATAGCTGTCATGGTAAAAAACCAGATGATCGGGTGTACAGGCATGCAGCAAACCAATGGCTGCAACACTGAAAAGCAGAAAAACAGCCATCAGCTGCTTGAAACCGGCTCGGGGCATCAGAACGTCAATTCAGCTTGAACCGTCCGACCATCTCGTTCAGGTCTTCTGCCAGCTGGGAAAGCTCCCGGGCACTGGTGTGCACCTGAAGGCTGCCGGTATTCATCTCATCAGCCTCCTGGCTGACCAGATGGATATCCTGGGCAACTTCTCCTGCCACGACAGATGTCTGGTTCACGTTCTGGTTAACCTCCTGGACCCCTTCTGCCGCCTGGGTGACATTGCTTGAAATCTCCTGGGTGGTTGCCGACTGCTCTTCAATGGCTGACGCAACCGATGTCACAATGGTATTGATCTCATTGATGATATCCACAATGGTTTTAATGGCAGAGACAGACTCTTGCGTTGTTGTCTGCACATCACCGATCCTGGCACCGATTTCACTGGTGGCTTCAGCGGTCTGCTGTGCCAGTGCCTTGATTTCACCGGCAACCACTGCAAATCCTTTTCCGGCCTCTCCTGCCCTTGCCGCCTCAATGGTTGCATTCAGTGCCAGAAGATTTGTCTGCTCTGAAATTTCCGAGATGGTCTCTGTCACTTTGCTGATCTGGGAAGCAGCCTTTCCCAGAGCGTTGACCTTTTCAGACACCGCCTCAGCCTGCTTTACTGCTTCAGACGTAGTATGGCTCCCCTTGGAGGTGTTTGAAGCGATCTCATTGATCGTGGCTGACATCTCTTCTGCTGCAGACACAATCATCTGTAAATTGGTTGCTGTCTGCTCTGTTGCCGCCGCAACACTGTTCATGCTGGTGGTCATCTCTTCTGCTGCCGAGGCAACATTATTGGATTTTTCCGATGTCCGCCGGGCACCGGATGCCATCTGGTCGGATATGGTGGAAAGCTCAGTGGACGACGCTGTAAGGGTCTGAACCCCCTGGGCCACATCCTTGAACATCCGGGTCAGGTTCTCGGTCATCTCTTTCATGTTGGCATAAACACCTGTAACAGCCTTGTCTTTAACATCAAACTGAACCGTTAAATCCCCTTTTGCAATGCTGTCTGCCACTTTTGCAATTTCCGAAGGCTCATGGCCCAGCTGTGCCATAATCCCTTTGACAAACCAGATCACACCGATCAGGGTGAGAATAAAAAAGAGGGTGCCGCTGATCAATACCATATTGCGTATCTGATACACCGGCCCCATAAATTCAGACGCATCCTGGGTGACAACAACACTCCAGCCGGTTAACAGCACCGGTGCGAAACCGGCGATTTTATCAATGCCCTGGAATCTGTAGTTTTCCACACCGGATTTTTGTGCCAGCATCTGCTGTGCAATGGATTCCATGCCGTCAAGCGTGGTCACGTTCAGTTCAAGAATATGCTTTTGTACCGGATGCGCAATGAGCAAGCCGCTCTGGTCAGTCATGAACGGATATCCGGTGCTGCCGATTTTGACCTGAGACATCCGCTCTGCCAGGGCATCCAGCTTGATCACAGATCCGAAAATCCCTGCAAACTGTCCAGAAGCGGTTTTCAACGGCACGCTGACAACAAAAACAGGATTGCCGGACGCCATGGATCGGAGGGGGTTGCTCAAACCGATCTGTCCGGACCGGGCAGCAGCAAAATAGTCTCTGGATGCAACAGAGTCGCCTTTGGCCCTGCGGGTTCCACCAGTGCTGTCAGCAAGGGTTGCTCCGTCTGCACCCGCCATAAACAGCAGCTCGTAATCACTGCCGATCTGTTCAAATACCGAGACAAAAAACCTGTCCAGCGCCTTTAATTCTGATTCAGCACCTGCCGCACCCGACGTTCGGACCTTTTCAGCCGCAGCCATCACCAGCGGCTCCACCGCCATTTTTCTGGCCAGTTTAATTTCCTGCTCAACCGTTATCTCCGTCATGGCGGCAAGATCAGCTGCAATCTGCATGGCCTGGCCTTTTGCCGCATTGACCTGGGCCCTGGACGCGGTCATGATGGAAAAAACCCCCACAACCGTCAATGGCACAATTGCCGCAAGGATTCCACCCACAATAAGCCTGAATTTCAATGATCGTTTTTTCATGCCACCGCCTTTCCCATCTGGTTAATATTCTGGTGAACCGATATTAAAGCGCCTGCCGCTCCCCATCAGGATCGAATCTGATACGTGCCGTCCAGGCGTTTCCACATTTCGTCAAGTTTTTTGTCCAGACGCTCCATGGCCCGGGTGTATGCATCCCGGTCTATCTGACCGGACTTGCGTTTTAACTCGATGCGGTGTGCCTCATCTGCATACCATTTTTCCGGATCAAAATTATACGTCATCGCAATTCAATCCCATGAAAAAACAATAAAAACATTTCTGCTGAAAAGTGTAAAAAAGTCTGATTTTTTAAAAGTAAAACGAAAAAACAGGTATTGTCAAGAAAACTCTGAAACCCGTCCCTGAACGTAGACATCAAACACACGCTCTGATATAGTCGGTCCCCATGAATCTTAACACGTCCACGATCCCTTTGTTTCAAAAAGAACTGCTGGCCTGGTATACCGCAAACTGCCGCAGCCTTCCCTGGCGTGCGAGCGCTGATCCCTACCACGTATGGGTCTCTGAGGTGATGCTCCAGCAGACCCAGGTCAGGACGGCGCTGCCGTATTTTCTTGAATTCATCAACCGGTTTCCCACAATCACCGATTTTGCAGCGGCTGACCTGGAAACGGTGTTAAAGCTGTGGGAAGGGCTTGGATATTATGCCAGGGCACGAAATTTCCATGCAGCGGCCCGGCAGGTTGCAACACAATACAGCGGCCGGATTCCAGATAGCCTTGAAGCCTTTATTCGCCTGCCCGGAGTGGGCGACTATATTGGTGCGGCTGTCCAGAGCATTGCCTTTGGCCATCCCCATGCTGTGGTGGATGGAAACGTCAAGCGGGTGCTGGCCCGCCTGTACTGCCTTGATTATCCTGTCAACCAGGCATCCGCTCACAAGAAGTTCAGCACCTGTGCCCAAACACTTCTGTACCAGCCGGATCCCGGCAGTTTTAATCAAGCGGTCATGGAGCTTGGGGCATTGGTGTGCACCCCTCAAAAAATGCACTGTGACATCTGTCCGGTTTCCCGGTTCTGCAAAGGGTTTTTATCCGGTACCGCCAGCTGTTTTCCCAGGCGGATCAAGGCTCCCAAAATCCCTCTTTATCACGTTGCCGCCGGCATTGTTGTCGCAGATGACCGGATATTGATCACCCGCAGAAAATTAAACGGTCTTTTGGGAGGGTTGTGGGAATTTCCCGGTGGAAAACAGCAGCCGGGTGAAACAGCTGAAACCGCCTGTATCAGAGAGATCAAAGAAGAAACCGGGCTTGTGGTCGGCATTGACAGCCACCTGACAACCATTGCCCATTCCTATACACATTTTAAAATCAGACTGGCGGTCTTTTACTGCCATCCCATCTGCGGCAGTGTCACATTAAAAGATGCCATTGACCATCGCTGGATCCGTGTTGACGAGATTGACCGGTTTGCCTTTCCCCGGGCCAACACCAAATTCATCCCGCTGATCAAAATTCCTGAAAAATTTCAACCAGAAACGTCCTGACGGGTTTTCATTGAAAGGGAGATCCGCCTGCGCCGGACATCGACCTCAAGAACGGTTACCAGAACCGTATCCTTGACCTTGACAATCCGGGCCGGGTCTTTGACAAACCGGTCTGCCATCTGGCTGATATGCACCAGGCCATCCTGGTGTACGCCAATGTCCACAAACGCACCAAAAGCAGTCACATTGGTGACAATCCCGGGAACCTGCATGCCCGGGACAAGATCTGTGATCTCATGGATGGTCTCATCAAAGGAAAATGGAACAAAAGCAGATCTGGGGTCTCTTCCCGGGTTGGCCAGCTCTGCAATCATATCCCTGAGCGTAGGCATCCCAACCGATTCGGTGATGTAGCGTTTCACATCGATACGGCGCAACCGATTCTGGTCTTTGATCAACGCGTCAACTGAACATCCACAGTCTTTGGCCATGGCTGAAACAATATCATACGATTCAGGGTGAATCCCGCTGTTATC
>JAABSK010000206.1 GCA_011390435.1 Desulfobacteraceae bacterium
GTGGCATTGAAAGCCGATCAGATTCCATGCGCCAAAAGTGAGGAAGAATGATCTGGTTTTTACGGTATATCGGAATTCACCTGTGGATCACGACACTGATCTGCATCCCAGTATCCTTTTATCTGCTTCCGGCACTGGGCGTGATCCTGCCGGGAACCAGCCCGGTGACGCTGGGCGTCTGGATCTTTCTTTTTTTTCTGGTCACCGGAGCGGTGATCACAGACCGGATCGCCGGAAAATGGGTGGCGGCCCTGATCCGGGAGGGCCAGTCATGGGAGCATTCCGGTATTGTTGAAAAGGCCCGCACACACTACTTAAAGGCCCTGAGAATCTACGACACCTTTCTGTTGTGGCCGTTTTCCGCCAGAAAAACAGCCCTTGAAATTTCAAGGGCCATGGCCAGGCTGGAATTAAACACCCGGGGAGGCCACCCCAACTTTACCCACAGCATCCTGATCTACCTGAAACTCAACCCGGACGATATTCACATGGCCGGGCTCTGGCTTTCCCGTATCCATCGGACCGGGGATGTCACTGCCGCAGATCAGGAAGTTCTGACCGTTCTGGCACAAAAACACGGTGCAAACCCGTCTGTGAACCGATTGCTGGCAGATATCTTTCTGAATCTGAACCGGAATGATTTCACTGCCATGCAGCTGTACGCACAGGTCATGAATCAACCCGGCACAGCGGATACCTTTCAGGACAGGATTCAAGCGGTCATGCCAATGCCTGAAGCCGGCCTGACACTGAAAGAAACATATGCGGCAGACAGCATGACCAGAGCAGCCGGGCTGCCCCCGCATCCACCAGATCCCGGCAGAGACCCGATCCGTTTTACGCAAGGCGCAGCAGCATTGTGGAAGCTCATCGTATCAGGGGTATCAGCGGTATTCGCGACCCTCAGATCCGATGTGAACCGCCTGGTTTCCGGTGTCAGAAAAATCGTTGTGTATCTCAGAACCCATCGAACCGTTCGATCCCACATCAAAACAGGGCTTTTCGCGCTCATGGGCATCGGCCTGGCGATTTTCACCGTCAACACCATTTTCCACACCGTGAAAACCCGGCCCGTAGAACAGCCGCAGATTGACGTGGAAGAACCGGTCATTCCCCACCCCTTTACCATACAGGTGGCTGCCTACCTCAAGCAGAGCCATGCACAACGGTATGTTGATCAGTTAAAGAAAAAACAGATCGACGCCAGCATCAAAACCGTGGAAGGCGGAGGGAAAACATGGTTTGTGGTCAAGGTTTCAGCATTTGCAGACAAACAACGCGCCACTGAATACGGCCGGAAGTTAAAACAGCAGAACATCATTGACGATTTTTTTGTTACCAACCGCTGAACTGCCTGCCGGGCGATGGCGGTGATCCACTACAGGTTGATGGTTTTTTCCGCCAGCTGCATGCTGGTGACCACATCAAGCATGTTGGTGGTCTGACCAACCCGTTTTGCATCCATCAGGCCAAGGTGTGTCAGGCAGGCACCGCACACAAGGATATCCACTCCGTCTTTTTCCAGCGCCAGGAGCTCGTCAAGCACACTGGAGTCTTCAATGGCCAGACGGACTCCGTGATTGACCAGAACCAGCCGCCACAGATCCCTGCCCATCTCTTTCAGGGTTTTAATAAAATTGATCATGAGCTGCCGACCCAGGGCGTCATCCCCTTTGCCGATCTGATCTGCAGAGATCATCACCAGAATCTTCGAGTGATCCGCAGGCAGGGCAGCAGGAGCATCACTGACCTGGGCCGCTTCCGGTCCGCCTGCTGCCATGGTGCGTTTTCCAGTGATAATGGATCCTTTGGGATCTGAATCCACGGTGACGTCAAATCCCTGAAAATTCAGAAACCGGCTGACGTTTTCCACAGCAGCGTCATTGTCAACCTGGATGCTTACCTGGTCAACCGGGTTTTTTTCAAGGTATTGCTTTGTTTTCAGTACCGGTGCAGGGCATTGAAGCTCCCGGCAGTCGAGCAGTTGTGTCATTGATTGTTCCTTTTGAAATATCGGGTTTGATTCAGTTTAATGCGGGGATGAACGCAAGTCAAATCGGGATACCTGATACCGGCATTGATCTGCATTGAAAATTCCAATACCCGGCCTGCCGGGAGCAGGACAATGAAACAGTTGTGCGATACAGATATGTATCAAACCCCTCGCATTAAGACATCTGCCACGTGGAAGATACAGCCATTGCAGGCATGGCATTGTTTGTGCAATAATACCGGCAACTGTTTGACAACTAAAACAACCAAAACCCAAAAGAAAGGAGTTTTTTTCATGACAACAAGGGACAATTTACAGGCGGCATTTGCAGGGGAAAGCCAGGCCAACAGAAAATATCTGGCGTTTGCACAAAAAGCGGAAAAAGAAGGCTTTGGCCAGATTGCAAAACTGTTCCGGGCTGCAGCAGCAGCAGAGACAATTCATGCACATGCCCACCTGCAGGCAATGGGTGGCATCCAGTCCACGCTTGAGAACCTTGAAGAGGCAATTGCAGGCGAAGGCCATGAATTCAAGGAAATGTACCCGCCTTTTCTGGCCATGGCCCAAAAAGAAGGCAACAAACCAGCAGAGACATCATTCAAAAATGCCCTGGCAGTTGAAGAGGTCCATCACGATCTGTATTCAAAGGCACTGACGTCTGCAAAAGGCGGCAGCGATCTTCCTGCGGCTGCCATCTATGTCTGCCCGGTTTGCGGCAACACCGTTGAAAATGAAGTGCCGGATATCTGTCCGGTTTGTAATGTTCCGGGAAGCAAGTTTACGGAAATCGATTGAACCCTTTGATTTCACCCATCTGAAAACCTTCGGGGGCGTTTTGCGCCCCCGGCAACATCACCTTCACGAAAAGATTTGAGCGCGTCTCATGCTGCCACTGCACAAAAGGTTTGACAGCCCCGGCCTGATATGATCACATAGTCTGCTCAATACATGGAACAGAACACCTTAAAAAAAGGAGCGGTGATATGATTATTATTTCAAATGTTGTCTATCCCCCTGAGAGCACAAAAGAGATCGCCAAAAGATACCTCAAGGCACCGACACTGCCGGCGTTCCTGACAAAAAGAGGCCCTTACGTCTCTTCCAGCATGCATGACGGGATGAATTCCATCACCTTTTATGAACTGGACAATGACCGGTTTGCCGAAGGCATCAAAGCCATTCAGGACAGCCTGAGCATCTATTTTGGCGTGCCCGGGTACAAATACGACTTGAAACCCTATTTTGAGCTGGAAGAAGGCCTGGATATCCTGGGACTTTGATTTGATACTGTGACGCTGAATATTGTTCTGCTGGAACCGGAAATCCCCCAGAATACCGGAAACATCGGTCGAACCTGTAAAGCCATGGGCGCCCGGCTGCATTTGATCGAACCGCTGGGGTTTTCCCTGGCTGACAAATATTTAAAGCGGGCAGGAATGGATTACTGGAAGGAACTGGAAATCTTCCATTACCGGAACCTGGATGATTTCATGATTCAGAACCCCCATGGACAGAAGGTTTTTCTCTCACAAAAAGCCAAAAACCGGTGCGATCTGTTTTCTTACGAACCAGATGTCTATCTGATCTTTGGCAAGGAATCTGTCGGGCTTCCGGAACCGCTGCTCCGGGAAAACACAGACACCAGCGTCAGGGTGCCCATGACCCCGGGCACCCGTTCACTGAACCTGGCAAACACAGTGGCCATTCTCTGCTATGAAGTCTTGCGCCAGCAGGGGTTTGTAACGCTTGCAATCCGAGGAAAAAATGATTCAGCAATTCAGTCTTAAAAACCGGGTCTTCCTGGTCAACACGATTTTATTGTGCATCACTGTGATCGGTGCCATCCTGATGATCTGGTATACCTACAAGACTGAAAAAATTTTTAAGGATGTGATCGATAAGCATATTGTCATTTACCAGAGCGCGGAAGCCCTGGCCACTTCACTGGTGAACCAGAAAGGATTTGTCTCATATTATCTTCAGGACAAAAATCAATTCTGGATAGATGAGCTGCATCAATACCGGGCCGCTTTTTATCAGCATCTGGAGACGGTGAAGCCTCTGGTGGAAGACGGCTGGGAAAAAGACGCCATCGCACAGATTGAGGCCCGATATGCCCACTATGTCACTTCAAAAGACAAGGTGATCGAGCTATACAAAGCAGATGCATTTGACAAGGGGGCCGTGCTTCACAAAGCCGTCCGGAACGATTTTTTCGATATCCTTGCGCTGTGCGACCAGTTTAAGCACACCCATAAAAATAAAATTTCCACTGCCATTGAAACCAGCCGGAATGAGGCCAGCAATCTTCGCTATATCGCTGTGATGTCCATTTTTGTGGTGATCATGCTCAGTCTTTTGATCAACTATATTTTCGCGCGTCACATCCTGGACCCTATCCGGAAACTCGCCCAAGAAGCGGACTGGGCAGGAGACACATACCCGTCAGGAAATGAACTGACCGCTTTAAAACACAGCATTCACGGCCTGATCGAAGGCGCCCAGCAAACCCAGCAGGAATTAATCAAAAGCCGGGAAACCCTTCTGGTGTCGGAAAAAATGGCATTGCTGGGCAAACTGGCAGCAGGAACCGCTCATAGCATCCGAAATCCATTGACATCCGTCAAAATGAGACTTTTTTCGCTGAGCCGCTCCTGCGATTTCTCAAGCGACCAGAAAGAGGATTTTGATGTGATTTCAGAAGAAATCAACCAGATTAACCGGATTGTTGAAAATTTTCTGGAATTTGCCCGGCCCCCAAAACTGATGATGATACGGATGAGCCCCTCGGTTGTTGTCGACAGAGCGCTGCATCTTCTCGAGCAGCGGCTGAAGTCCTATCAGGTTGAAACCCGTTTGATCCGATCGGCGCCGCTGTGTGAAACGCTGATTGATCCGGAACAGCTCAAGGAAGTCGTGGTCAATATTATCATCAATGCCTGCGAAGCCATGAAAAAAAACGGCCTGATCACCATCAAAGAAGAAGAGAATTATGTCCAGCCCCTGAAAAAGGTAACGGTGATCCGAATCATGGACAATGGCCCTGGAATCCCCCGGAAAATTCAACCCCAGATTTTCAACCCGTTTTTTACGACAAAAGACGAGGGAACCGGACTGGGATTGAGCATTGCTTTTAACATCATCAACGAGCATGGCGGATGGCTGGATGTGAACAGCGAA
>JAABSK010000207.1 GCA_011390435.1 Desulfobacteraceae bacterium
AATTCCAAACCCGATATAGGTACCGACCATGAAAATATCACCATGGGCAAAATTGAACAGCATCAATACACCGTACACCATGGAATATCCAATGGAAATTACCGCATAGAAACTTCCCCGCTGAAGGGCATTTATCAGGTTTTGAATAATAAATTGGACAAACTCGGTCAAGGCTTCCATTTACCGGCTCCTGAGTAGCAGATCCTGTGACCGGCTGCTTTTGCTGACAGCGCAGCAGCCGGTCCAGATATTAATGAGGGGTGATTACCAACCGTTTATGGGCAACTTGATTTGTAAAATTCAGCTTCACCCTGGTCGCTGAATTTTACAATCACCGCACATTTGATGGGATCGCCTTCTTCCGTAAAAGTCATGTTGCCGGTGATACCGGCAAAGTCTTTAATCTGTGCAAGACTGTCTCTTACGGCGGTACGGTCTTTTTCAATCCGTCCGGTTAATTTTCCGATATTCTCAATGGCTTGCTGGGCAAGGAGAAGTGCGTCCCATGTGAGTGCGGCAACATCATCGGGTGTATATCCGTAGGTCGCTTGATAACGGTCGATGAAGGCCTTTGTGGCACCTTTGGCTCCTGCTGCGGCATAGTGGGAAGAATAAAACTGCCCATAGCAGGCTTCGCCACACAGCTCAATGGTTTCAGCAGATCCCCAGGAGTCAGATCCCACAATAGGGCCTTTCCAGCCAAGGTCTTTGGCCTGACGAACGATCAGAGGGACTTCATTGTAGTATTGGGGGGTAAACAGTACCTGTGCGCCGGATTTAACAATTTTGGTCAGCTGTGAGGAAAAGTCTGTGTCTTTGGTGGTGAAACTTTCAAAGGCCACGACTGAACCTGCACCATGTTTTTTTTCCCAGGCTTCCTTGAATACTTCAGCCAGGCCTTTGGGATAGTCAGATGCAACATCATAGAGGACAGCTGCCTTGGTGAAACCGAATTCATCTGTGATAAAATTGGCAACAACAGGGCCTTGGAACGGATCAAGGAAACAGCCCCTGAAGACATAGGGCCGGTCAAGGGTGGTGTTGGGATTGGTGGACCACGGGCTGATCATGACGGTTTTGTATTTGTTGGCCACTTCTCCGGCAGGCACAGCCTGTTTGGAAGATTGCGGGCCGACGATGGCCAGTACATCATCCTGGGTGATCATTTTGGTGTTGGCTTTTACGGCAGATTCTGCTTTGGACTCATTGTCCTCGATTACCAGCTCAACTTCATACTTTTTGCCGCCCACTTCAAGGCCGCCTGCTTTTTCAATGTCTTCAAGCCACATCAGGGCGGCATATTTTGTACCTTCGCCAACCTTTGGGATATCCCCGGTCATGGGCGCATTGATGCCGATTTTAATCACCGTTTTCCGGGCACTGAACGCTGCAGGTGAAAAGATCAGGGCAAATGCCATTGCCACAACCATAAAACAAGTAATTTTACGCATGCTACCTCCTTTGATTAAGAAACACAGGTTAAGGACTATCTATATTTAATAATTTGGATTTAGTAAAGAATAAATAAATGCGAAAACCAACTATTTTACAGGCGGGGAAATATCAAATTCATTCATTTTGTAAAGCAGGGTTTTATAACTGACTTTAAGGATTTTAGCCGCACGGGAGCGATTCCAGCCGACTTTGTCCAGAACGAAAACAATCACTTCTTTTTCAACTTTATCAGAGGCCATTTTCTTGATTTTTTTCAGTGAAATGTCTTCGAACAGTTTTTCCGAGCTGGTGGACAGATCAACAAACTGCGAAATAATACTGATGCGATCAGCTGGCACCTGTCCACTGCCGTTCTGGGGTTCCAGAGACTTCCGGGTATTGGCCTCAATGGCTGCAGCAGTTTCAGGATGTTCTTTGGGAAGTTCTTCAAATATTTTTTCCCAGGAGTTTAACACCATCTGTTTTTTAATGCAGTTCTGCAGCTGCCGGACATTTCCGGGCCATGGATACTGACAGAGTTTTTCAAGGATATCGGAACTGGGTTTGCTGCCGTTGTTGTCCGGATATTCAGAGTGGTACAGGCGGAAATAATATTCAACCAGGGCTGGAATATCTTCTTTTCGTTCCCGCAGCGGCGGTATGTCGATTTTAATGATGTTCAGCCGGTAGAACAGGTCTTCTCGAAAGGCTTTCTGGGCGATCCGCTCTTCCAGATTGTGGTTGGTGGCGGCAATGACCCATACATCGGTTTTAAATTCCTGGTCAGATCCAAGGGGTGAGAACTCACCGCTTTGAAGCACATGGAGCATTTTGGACTGCAGTGAAAGGGGCATATCCCCGATTTCATCCAGAAACAGCACTCCTTTGTCCGCGGTCTGAAACTTCCCGGGTCTTTTCTTGTGGGCACCGGTGAACGCCCCTTTTTCATAGCCGTACAATTCACTTTCCAAAAGGGTTTCCGGCAGGGCGGCACAATTTATTTTTACAAAATTTCTGGAACTTCTTGCCGATTCCGTATACAGGCTTTGCGCCACCACTTCTTTTCCCACGCCGGTTTCGCCGGTGATCAACACATTCAGGCAGGTGTTGGCAACATGGTTGATCAGTTCTTTAATTTTTAAAATAGACTTGCTGACGCCGATTAAGGGAGTGCTCATGATGATTAGACTTTATTCTGGGTCTGTCGTTTGGTTTAAAAGTTCTGAAACAGTATTTTCAATTTTAAACAGATCAATGGGCTTGAAAAGGACAACATCAGCCTCAGCCTCTGAAGCAAGGGCGCCGGGCTGGTCGCCGTAACCGGTCATGGCAATAATTTTCAGGTGAGGATATTCTTTTTTGACAATGGAGATTAACCCGACCCCGCTGATATTGGGCATCACCAGATCGGTGATCAGGCAGTCGAAAAAATTGGATTTATCTCTTAAGATTTTCAGTGCTGCAAACCCGTCAACAGCTGTTTTGACCTCATACCCCATGGAGTTGAAGAATTCATAAAAAGTGGAGAGAATATCTTCATTGTCGTCAACAATCAGAAGTTTTGCGGAGTCCGCCATTTGGTCGCCCTTTACATAAATGAAACGTCGCGTGTGAGTCGGATGATTCTTGCAAAGACAAAATCAGAAAAACGTCAGGTTGTCAAGATTATTTTAAGTAGGAAACAACAATATATAGTATAAAGACAAAAACAAACACAAAGCCGCTGATTTTTCCGATGCTGCGCTTTATCCAGCAGATGCCTCCCAGAAGCAGGCAGATAAAGATCATGAAGGGAAATTGAAAGCGGTGCAGTTCCGGATCCAGATCCATTGGGTTGAGCAGCCCCACCGTTCCCATGACCAGGCAGATGTTGAACAAATTGGAGCCGATGACATTTCCCACGGAAATATCATTTTCGCCTTTTGCTGCTGCAACAGCAGATGTTGCCAGTTCCGGAAGGCTGGTGCCCAGCGCCACAATCGATATTCCGATAAAGGTCTGGGACAAACCGATTTTCTGGGCAATATCAATGGCCTCTCCAACGACAAAATTGGCACCATAGGCCAGCATGACGATACCGCCTGCAATAAACACAATGTTTTTTAAAATCCGTTTCAGCTGCGGGGCAGGAGCGGGGGGCACCGTAATATCGGTTTTCTCTTTTGCCGTTATCAGGCTGTATGCCAGAAACACGATCAACAGGCCCAGCAGGATGAATCCGTCGCCCCGGCCAATGTGTGAATCCATGCACAAAACCCAGAAGATCACTGAAACCCCTATCATGTAAGGGATTTCAACTTTGATAATCTGGCCGTGAATGGCCACCGGCTTGACAATGGCGCTGATGCCCAGCACCAGGGCAATATTGATGGCATTGCTGCCCAGGATATTGCCAATGGAGATCCCACCGGAACCTTTTACCGCTGCCACCAGGCTCACCAGCAGTTCCGGAGCGGATGTCGCAAGCGAAACAATGGTCAGCCCGACGATCACCGGCCGGACAGCAAATAAAAATGCTGTGGATGAGGCGCCTTCAACAAGCAACGATGAACCAAGATAAAGCAGTATCAGTCCGGAGATGAGTATAGATGCCTGAGTTAACACGGGTTTGGAAAGGTCTGCTCCTGAAATTTACGATCGGTTCTTGCCTAATTTTCAAATAAATACTATAAGGCGTGCATAATACAGCACTGACAGATAATTATCAATACGATTATTTTTATGAGGAAGACCTATGAAACAAAGCATCATCAGAGGCACAGGCATGTTTGTCCCCCCCTATGTGGTGACCAATCATGATCTTGAAAAAATAATGGAGACATCAGATGAATGGATCCGTCAAAGAACCGGTATTGAACAGCGCCATTGGATTGAACCGGATACAGAATGCGGTGCTGCAGATCTGGGGCTGGAAGCGTCCAGAATGGCACTTGAAAAGGCTGGATGGACACCTCAGGATCTTGATCTGATTATTTTTGCCACATTGAGTCCGGATCTGTTTTTTCCTGGGTCAGGCTGTCTTCTGGCAGCAAAGCTGGGTCTGAACGCCACTCCTGCCCTGGATATCCGGCAGCAGTGCACGGGGTTTTTGTACGGATTGACCACTGCTGATGCTTATATTAAAGCCGGTCACGCCAAAAAAGTGCTGTTTGTGGGTGGGGAAATCCATTCCACCGGGCTGGATAAATCCACTCGCGGTCGGGATGTATCGGTTATTTTTGGTGATGGTGCGGCAGCTGTCTGTCTGGAAGGAATTGACACTGACGAATCTGTTGGCGTTCTGGCTGCTTCTTTGCATGCTGACGGCAACCTGGCAGAAGCCCTGATGACGGAACTGCCGGCATCACGACTTCCCATCCGTCTTCCCAAAGGTGTTCCAACAGATGATCCCCGGTATTTTCCGGTGATGGACGGTACAACCATTTTTAAAAAAGCGGTTCGGATGCTGCCCCAGGTGATCAACGAGTCGCTGCAAAAAGCGTCAATGACACTTGATCAGATCGACTTGATCGTTCCCCATCAGGCCAATATGCGCATCAATCAGGCACTGGGCCAGTTTTTGAAACTGGAGGAAGATAAAATTTTTCACAATATTCAAAAATATGGCAATACCACTGCTGCAAGTATTCCTCTGGCCCTGCATGAAGCCATTGAACAGGGCAGAATCGGCAAATCCGGAGATGTCGTGCTTTTTGCGGCACTGGGTGCCGGTTTAACC
>JAABSK010000020.1 GCA_011390435.1 Desulfobacteraceae bacterium
GGTGGTGGTCAAAATTACATCTGGATCTTCCGGTACAATATGGTAGGAATGGACAAAATAAAACTTTGTCTCCGGTTCCACCGCGTCAAAAACAGGAGAATCCTTTTTGAGGTTCACCCCGTTCCATCCGATATGGGGGACGGCCTTGCGGGTATTGAAATGCCTGACCCGGCCTTTGAAAAGGCCCAGGCTTTCATGGCCGGAAAAATCCTCCTCACTGCCTTCGAACAGGGCCTGCATCCCCAGGCAGATACCGAAAAACGGCTGATCTGCCTCAAGGTATTCACGCAACGGCCGGATATAGTTTTTTTCGTTTAAAATCCGGATCATGCTCTGATAATTGCCCACACCGGGAAACAGCAGCTTCTGCGCGTCTAAAATATCTGCCGCACGGGTTACCGGCCTGATCCTTCCGCCCAGTTTTTCAATTGCATTGACCACGCTTCTGACATTGCCAGCACCGTAGTCGAGCAGTGTAATCATCATTGTTTTCTATCCTTGCAGCGCCAGCTGTTTTCCATCTGCATCAGCGGATCAGGAGGCTGGCATTTTCAATACAGGCCAGATGTTGCTGGCCGTCATTTATCTGTTCTTTTATCTGTGTGTCATCGATCTTGCTCTCCCCGACGGCACGACAGATCCTACCATCCAATTCGATTTTTAGAAAGATCTTTATCCGGCTGGTTTTCTGCATCGTGAACAGGGCAGCACCGTCAGTCATTTTTTTAAACCATAAATCCCCTGAAGACTGTCGTGAAACTCAACTTTTTCAAATCCTGCATTTTCAAGACGTTTCATGGTATTTTTGATAAAAACATCCTGGGATTTGATCTTTCCAGGGCTGCCGGTATAGTGGAACAGGCGCCCGGCTTTCTTCATTACCCGAAAAAGACCGGCATAAAACACTTTTCCGTACAAATCCCCGGTTGAAGATGTGAATCGTGGCGGATCATGAATCACGCTGTGAAAAGATTCAGATTCCAGTTGGTCCATTTGACGGGTAAGATCCCCATGGATCAGCTGCATTCTGTCTGGCGAACCTGTTTTCAGCCAGGGATTGACCATGCGAAGCTGGAGAACCTCTTTGCTTTTTTCAAACGACACCACCTGAAGCGCACCGGCTCTGGCGGCGAACATGGCAGAATATCCCAGTCCGCCGCAGGTGTCCAGCACCCGGTCACCGGGACGTACCACCAGGGCGATTTTTTGCCGTGCGTCGTCCAGCGGGTCAATATCGCTGGATCGGTGCATCTTGATGCCGTCTATCTCAAGAATCGGTGCAGATGCTGTGGGAACCAGCTTGCAATATCCATGATGCCGAATCTCAAGCGGTGTCAATGCACCTTTATCCAGCATGAAAATTTTCTTTGGGTCTGAAACAACCGATATCAACTGCTGTTCATCCACAAACAAATCCCTGCCCAGCATCAGACGGTTTTCCAGAATCGGCCAGCGCTGCCAGGTCAAATTTAAATCCAGGGACAGACGAACACTCGATTCTCCCGCGTTCATCGCAGTTAATGCCTGTTTTGCAGGTTCACGATAAAAAAAATAATGGGAGGCGTTCATGATTTCTGGTGGGCCATCTTAAAAATCAATACTGCCAACCGTTCTGGGAAACGGAATGACATCCCGGATATTCCGGATGCCGGATATCAGCATTAAAAATCGCTCAAACCCCATGCCAAAACCGGAGTGGGGAACAGATCCATATCGCCGGGAATCCAGATACCATGCATATGGGGCTTTGGGCAAGCCCATCTCATCCATTCGGTTTTCAAGCGCATCAAGGCGTTCTTCCCGCTGGCTGCCGCCGATGAGTTCGCCGATGCCCGGAACCAGAAGATCCATGGCAGCAACCGTTTTTCCATCATCATTCATCCGCATGTAAAAGGGCTTGATCTCCTTTGGATAGTGAACCAGAAATACCGGTTTTTTAAAATACGCTTCTGCCAGGAACCGCTCGTGCTCGGATTGCAGATCCATTCCGTACGCCACTTTAAATTCAAACTGTTTTTTCGATTTTTCCAATATTGAGATGGCTTCTGCGTAAGGCAGACGGACAAAATCTGCGTTCATCAGTGTTTCCAGTCGCTCCTGCAAAGATTTATCCACAAAGTCAAAAAAAAGGGCCATGTCTGCCTGGCACACATTCATGGCATGGCGGACCAGGTACTGGATCAACTCCTGCGCATGATCCATGTTCTGGTCTAAGTCACAAAATGCCATTTCCGGCTCCAGCATCCAGAATTCAGCAGCATGGCGGCTGGTGTTTGAATTTTCCGCCCGGAACGTGGGGCCAAAGGTATAGACATCCCCCAGTGCCAGGGCAAACATTTCTGCGGACAACTGGCCTGAAACCGTCAGATTGGCTTCCTGGCCGAAAAAATCTTCTGCAAAATCCATTTTGCCGGCGCGGTTTACTTTTTCAGGATTCAAAGTGGTCACATGAAACATTTCTCCTGCACCTTCACAGTCAGAACCGGTAATCAACGGCGTGGTCAGGTGATAAAATCCTTTTTGATTATAAAACTGGTGAATGGCAAAGGTCATTTCAGAACGGATCCTGAAAATGGCGCCATACTTGTTGGTTCGGGGTCTTAAATGGGCAATGGTTCTTAAAAATTCATCAGAATGGCGTTTCTTCTGCAGGGGATAGGATTCCGGCGCAATACTGATAATATCAATAACGGCTGCCTGGATTTCCCACTTCTGGCCCCTGCCCGGAGAGGGAACCAGCTGACCGGTGATGCCAAGGGCACTGCCGGTGGTAACAGACAGGAGCTTTTCATAATTTTCAAGATCATTTCCGGCAATCACCTGGATATTTTTCAGGCAGGACCCATCATTGATTTCCATAAAAGATACCTGTTTTGAATCCCGGCGGGTTCTGACCCAGCCTTTGATCAGCACCGTTCCCGGAGACTGTTCCTGCATGAGAAGCTCATGAATTTTTGTTCTTTTCATTGCCTTATCCTGGAAAAATGAATATATTAGAAAATTTACACGCATTCAATTTAAGGTTAAATCTTTAGAAAAATCAGTATCATGCATAAACAAATATATCAAGACATCCTTGCCCTGGTCCAGACCCCCACACAATATGCCGGCAATGAAATCAACACCATCAGAAAAGACCCGGACACTGTTGATCTGCATTTTGCCCTGGTTTTTCCGGATCTCTATGAAATCGGCACATCCCATTTCGGTCTTCAGATCCTGTACTCTCTCTTAAACCGGGAAAAGACCATTGCAGCTGAGCGGTTTTTTGCACCGGCGCCCGATATGGAAGCGCTGTTAAAACAAAAAAACATTCCCTGCCTGTCCCTGGAATCCCAGCGGGAACTGGGCCGGTTTGACATTATCGGTATCAGCCTGCTTTATGAGCTGAATTTCACCAATATTCTCACCCTGCTGGATTTGTCAGGGATTCCGTTTTTTTCCAGCCAGAGAAACGAAGCCTTTCCCCTGATCATCGGTGGCGGGCCCTGCGCGTTTAACCCGGAACCGCTGGCTGATTTTTTTGACATCTTTGTTATCGGAGATGGGGAAAATGCCGTTCTTGAAATCTCCCGGGCGGTGATTGAATTCAAAAAAAGCGGGGACAACTCCAAACAAAGCCTGCTCAAACTGCTGTCCGGAATCGAGGGGGTGTATGTCCCCTCTTTTTTTGACGTTGACTATTCTGATGGTGGCATCCAGCAGACAACACCGCGTGATGAAAATTATGCCGCAGTCAAGCGGGCATTTTTGCCTGAGCTGACCTGTGACACATTTCCGGATGCCCCGATTCTGCCGTTTGCCCGGCCGGTCCACGACCGGCTGCGCCTTGAAATTGCCAGGGGATGCTCCAGAGGATGCCGTTTCTGTCAGGCCGGTATGATCTACCGCCCGGTGCGGGAACGGTCGTTAATCGATCTTGTCAAGATCGCAAAGGCCTCTTTGCAGTCAACCGGCCATACCGATATCTCCCTGTTATCCTTGAGCACTGGTGACTATTCATGCCTGTCCCAGCTGATGACACAACTCCTGGAGATCGGCCAGGGAAACTGCAATGCCATCTCCCTGCCGTCCATACGGGCGGAAAAGCTGACCCCAGAGCTGATGGACATTATTAAAACGGTCCGCAAGACCGGATTTACCATTGCACCGGAAGCCGGTTCTCAACGACTGAGAGACATCATCAATAAAAATCTGACAGAAGAAAGCATCCATCTGACCGTTGAAAACGCACTGGCTTTGGGATGGAAAAACATCAAGCTGTATTTCATGATGGGCCTTCCCTTTGAAACCATGAATGACATCACAGCCATCTGCACCCTTTCTGAACAGCTGGCTGCCGCCTATGCCAGAGGAAAACAGACCATTCATGTCAGCGCCACCAGTTTTATCCCCAAAGCCCACACCCCTTTTCAGCGATGCGCCCAGATCTCTCTGGCGGAAACCAGAGAAAAGCTGCAATATCTGAAAGCGCACCTGCGCCACAAAAAAGTGAATCTCAAATGGCAGACCCCGGAAATGAGTCTGGTGGAAGGTGTCTTTGCAAGGGGCGACCGGAAACTGTCCCAACTGCTGGTGGCAGCATATGAGAATGGGTGCCGGATGGACGGATGGACCGACAGATTCTCTTTTCGCCTCTGGGAAGATGCCTTTGAAAAAACCGGGATTGACCCGCTGTTTTATACCACCCGCCACCGGACAGAAGAGGAGCCCCTGCCATGGGACCATATTGATTCTGGCGTCCGCCCTGAATTTTTTAACGCAGAATTCAAAAAAGCACAACAGCAGTCACTTACCCTGGACTGCCGGGAAAATGACTGCACCGGCTGCGGGGTCTGTGATTTTAAAACCATTCAGCCGGTGCTTTATCCAGACCATGCAGCACCAGCCCTTCCGAAATTGACAACACCCAGTCAGCGACACCCCCTTCCGGACGAGATGTTCAAACAATTTGAGCTGACATATTCAAAACTTGGGCGGGCTCGGTTTTTTGGTCATCTTGAACTGGCCACGATTGTTCAGCGGGCAATCAAGCGGGCAGGGCTCAATGCCAAATACTCCCAGGGATTCAACCCGACCATGCGCCTGTCTTTTGACAATGCCCTTCCGGTTGGAATGGAGAGCGAACAGGAGTTCATGTTCCTGTTTCTTGAAAAGCGGCTGACCCCCCAAATCATTCAGGAAAAACTTAACAACGAACTTCCTGAAGGCTTGCGCATTACATCCTGCAGGCCGCTGATAAAAAGGACAGCCATAGAACACCAACCATCGCACTACACCATCCGATTCACCAGAGCCTGCCTGACCCAGGAACAGGTGGACCAGTTTTTAAGCCTGTCAGAATACAACGTGGAAGACAAAAGCAAAAAAGGAAAAATCCGACGGACCGACTTGAGAAAAGCAGTGGAGCAAATGGGTATTACGGACCCGGTCACTGTTGAAATGGTTTTAAAACAGTACAACACACGAAATGTTCGGCCGGGTGAAATACTGACAAAATGTTTCAACCTGGAGGACACGCTGATCAGAACCGCTGGAATCATCAAACGAAAACAAGGATAACCCATGTTAAAAGAGCTTGTCGTCAATGCTGCCCCCCATGAAACCCGGGTGGCCCTTCTTGAAAATGGAACCATCGTTGAAGTCTTTATTGAACGGGAGGATGAAAACTCTATTGCCGGCAATATTTATAAAGGACGGGTTCAGCGGGTTCTGCCGGGAATGCAGGCAGCTTTTGTGGATATTGGATTTGAACAGGCTGCCTTTATTTATGTTGATGATGTCATTGACACTCCCGGCAACAAACTGTACCGGAAATTTGAGCAGGATCCGGATACGGAAACCGATACCAATGCAACAGACCCGGATTCAGACAGCCTTCCTGGAAACCACAATTCCTGGAAAGCATCCTTGAATCAGGAGTGCAGCATCGAATCACTGCTCACAGAAGGCCAGGAAATCCTGGTCCAGGTGTCAAAATCCGCCATCGGGTCCAAGGGTCCCAGGGTGACCACCCATATCTCCCTGGCTGGGCGGTATATGGTTTTAATGCCCACAGTGGATCACATCGGTATCTCCCGCAGAATCGAAGATGAAGCAGAGCGAACCCGGTTAAAGGAGATACTGACCTCTCTTCGCAAAAACACCTTTGGATACATTCTCAGAACACAGGCCCAGGGCGTCACTGAACAGACCATTAAAAAGGAGCTTGATTTTCTGACCAACACCTGGGAGGAGATTCTGACCAAAAGCCAAACCCTCTCTGCCACTGCTCTGGTCCACAGGGATTTGACCGTCACCTTCCGAGCGGTGCGGGATCTTCTGGCCAATGAAGCCGATAAACTGATCATTGATTCAAAAGAAGACTACGACAATGTCCGGCGCTTTTTAAAAAAGCTGATGCCGGATCTCAATCTTTCCGTGGAACTTTACCAGGGAAGGGAAGGCATCTTTGATGCCTACAACATTGAAGGGGATATCGCCCGGGCCTTGAGGCGCAAGGTCTGGCTCAAATCCGGCGGGTATATTGTGATCGACCAGACCGAAGCGCTGGTCGCCATCGATGTCAATACCGGACGGT
Source organism: Desulfobacteraceae bacterium (assembly GCA_011390435.1). The sequence continues at coordinate 6,581 of JAABSK010000020.1, forward strand.
ATGTGGGTAAACACAATTTCGATGAAACCATCCTGAAAACCAACCTTGAGGCGGTCAAGGAAATTGCCTACCAGATCCGGCTGAGAAATATCGGTGGTATTATTATCATTGATTTTATTGACATGAAAAAAGAGCAGCATAAGGAAAAGGTCATGGCACGATTGAACGAGGCCATGAAAAAAGACAAGAGCCAGACCAATGTCCTTCCGCTGACCGAACTTGGCCTGGTTCAGATGACCCGCAAACGGATCCGCAGAAACCTGAATCGAACCCTGTGCGAACCCTGTTTTTACTGCAATGGCGATGGCCAGCTACTGTCCAAAAAATCCATCTGTCATAAAATTTACAGGGATCTGGTCTCAGAGGCCGGCGATATCATGGGCAACCGGTTTACAGTAAAAGTCCATCCGGAAATTGCCCAGCTGCTCCACGGCGAGGAAAAGCATTTGATCTCCTCCATTGAAAATCAGTTTTCAAAACCGGTTGCCATCTACCCTGAGCCCCATTACCATATGGAAGAGTATCATATCTTTGAATCCCTGGTAAAAAAGTAGTGTTTATTATATCCTGCAGAACAGGATGTATCAAATATCAATAAAAATTGAGATAAAACCATAGAAGGAGAAGCGGATGTCAAAAATTCAGATGAAAACCCCCCTTGTTGAACTTGACGGCGATGAAATGACCCGGGTTTTGTGGCCGGTAATCAAAGAGAAACTGATTCAGCCGTTTGTTGATCTGAAAACAGAATATTATGATCTGGGTATCCAGCACAGAGATGATACAGATGACCAGGTAACGGTGGATGCGGCAAATGCCATTAAAAAATACGGTGTCGGCGTCAAAAATGCCACCATCACTCCCAACCAGGACCGGGTGGAAGAGTACAAACTCAAAAAACAGTGGAAAAGCCCCAACGGCACCATACGGGCGCTGCTGGACGGCACGGTTTTCAGAAAACCCATCTTGCTGAGCAATGTCAAGCCTGCTGTCAAATCCTGGAAAAAACCCATTGTTGTGGGCAGGCATGCATATGGTGATGTCTATAAAAATGCTGAAATCAAAACCCGGACCGGTGGAACGGCAGAGATCGTGTTTACCGATGCCGACGGCAATGAAACCCGTGAAACCATCATGGAAATGACAGGGCCTGGCGTCATTCAGGGAATGCACAATACAGACGCATCAATCACAAGCTTTGCCAAAGCATGCTTTGAATACGCTCTGGACCAGAAAATTGACTGCTGGTTTGCCACAAAAGACACCATTTCAAAAAAATATGATCAGACGTTTAAACGCATCTTTGAGGGGCTTTTTGAAGCAGAATACAAAGAAAAGTTTGCTGCTGCCGGCATCTCGTTCTTCTACACCCTTATCGACGATGTAGTGGCCAGAATGATGAAAACCGATGGTGGCATGCTGTGGGCATGCAAAAACTATGATGGTGATGTCATGAGCGATATGGTGGCCTCTGCTTTTGGCTCCCTTGCCATGATGTCTTCGGTACTGGTGTCTCCCCACGGGTATTTTGAGTATGAGGCTGCCCATGGAACGGTTCAGCGCCACTATTACAAACATTTGAACGGTGAAAAAACATCCACCAATGCAGTGGCCCTGATCTTTGCATGGACCGGCGCGCTGAGAAAAAGAGGAGAGCTGGACCGCCTGCCGGATCTGTGCTCCTTTGCGGACAAACTGGAAAAAGTGGTGATTGATACCATTGAAGACGGTTATATGACCGGAGATCTTGCGGCGATCTGTGATCCGCCGGCCAAGGCTGTTCTGGATTCAACACAGTTTCTGGATACCCTGGCCCAGCGGCTTGAAAAACTGATTTAAATTCAACAGCAACCCCCTGTCTACCAGGCCCGGCACAAAGCTGTCAGGGCCTGGTAGAATTTTAGAGGCGGTCGTGCGCTGAAGTTTTTTTCATTCTTGACAATTTTTGAAAAAACCGTTAGATTATTGTGTTCATTATGGCTTATAGTATTACATGGGTAAATATAGAAAATTATGTGAGGAATTTTTGATTTATGAAACGTACATTTCAGCCGAGCAACCGGAAAAGGACAAGAAAACACGGCTTTCTTAAAAGAATGTCCACAAAAGGCGGACGCCGCGTTATCAATGCAAGACGGGCAAAAGGACGAAAAAAACTTACAGTTTAACAAAACGGGGTTTATTGCGTAATCTTGGTTTGCCAAAAAATGAACGGCTCCTGAAAAGGACTCAGTTTTTAACGCTTTCGAGGCAAGGGATCAAAGTACACACAGACAGCTTTTTGGCTTTAGTGCTTAACCAGACTGAACAACATCATCGACTTGGCATTACCGTATCAAAAAAAGTAGGAAACGCAGTCGCACGAAACAGGATAAAAAGACTTATTAGAGAATATTTCAGACACCATAAAGAAACGATGTCAGGGCCAAAGGATATGAACATCATTGCAAAAAAAGGACTGACTACGCTATCCAACAGGCAGATTATTGAGAAGCTTGATAAACTTTTTTCAAAAATAGCCATGGTATAAATCATGAAATCGCTATTGATCATATTTATTAAATCTTATCAATATATTGTATCACCCTTATTGGGGAGAAATTGCCGTTTTTATCCGACCTGTTCGGCATATGCCCTTGAGGCGGTGAATAAATACGGAGCCGCAAAAGGGGCTGTCCTTGCCATAAGAAGAGTTTTGCGTTGTCATCCTTTCCATGCAGGAGGCTTTGATCCTGTTCCATAGTGCCCAATCCTGGCACACCTGCGTTTTCCTTCTTAAATTTAATGTAACGTGCTGAAAATTATTTTAGGTTTAGGAGAGAAAATGGATGAACAAAAACGATTAATCTTAGCTATCGTGCTTTCCGTCATAGTCCTTGTGGGGTATCAGTATTTTTTTGTAAAGCCGCCGGATCCGGCCACCTTTACAGAACAGGCCCGGGAATCCGCGGAAAAACCTGCCTTGCCGCCGGAAAAAGCCCCCAATGTTTCAGACTTCAGTGTTCAAGAAACACCTTCTCCTGAACCGGTGGAACCGCTTGCTGCAAAAAGTTCTCGCACCATCTCCATTGACACCCCGCTGTATCAGATTGAAATTTCAGAACAGGGCGCTGCGGTTAAAAACTTTGCACTGAAGAACTATAAGGCCTCCAATCAGGATAACGCACCACTCAAGCAGCTGGTCACCGACACCCTCACCGACGGCGTCTTTTTACTTGACCTCAGCCGTCAATCCATCTCAGGATTAAAAACAGCGGTATACACTGCCCAAATGGATATGGATCATCTCCGTTTTTCAAGCGGAGAAAAAACCCTTGCGTTTACTGCACAGACCCCTCAGGGAATTGTGGTGAAAAAAATATTCACCTTCCGTGCTGACTCCTACATGATCAACTGTGATATTGTTCTTCAGAACGGCTCTGCCATGCCGCTGAATGATGCCATTACGATCACAATCCCCGGACACTATGACAAAGAAGTCAAAAGCCGTTCCCGGTTTGCCTTTGAAGGACCGCTTGCCTTTGTCAACAAAGAGTTTCTCACCATCAAGCCGGATGATATTGAAGAGCAGGATACCTATACGGGAAACATTGAATGGATCGGGTATTCAGAACGCTATTTCATGACCACTGTAATGCCCCGGCAAGTCGAAGGAACACCACTGCCAGATATGACCCTCAAGCTTTCCTATGCCGACAATCGGGTGACATCCAGCCTTGTATATCCCATGGACCGGCTGGACCCCGGAAAACAGGGTGTCTATCCATTTACCTTTTATATGGGCCCCAAAAGCCAGAAAATTCTGGGAGACTATGACAACAGCCTGAAGGCTGCTGTCAACTTCGGTTTTTTCAATATGCTGGCCAAACCCCTGCTGATCATCATGAACACCATCCATGATTATATTCCCAACTATGGCATTGCCATCATCCTGCTGACCATTTTCATCAAGCTGGTTTTCTGGCCGCTGGGAACCAAAAGTTACAAATCCATGAATGCCATGAAAAAACTCCAGCCGCTGATGATGGAGCTCAGGGAAAAATATAAAGATGACAAGCAGCGGATGAACACGGAAATTATGGGGTTGTACAAAACCTATAAAGTCAATCCGGCCGGAGGATGTCTTCCCATCCTGGTTCAGATGCCGATCTTCTTTGCCCTGTACCGGATGCTGTACCAGGCCATTGAGCTGCGGCATGCTCCGTTTGTCGGGTGGATATCCGATCTGTCCGCTCCGGACCGGCTGCTTGACTTTAATTTTGCAATCCCCATGATGCAGGCGCCGTATGGTATTCCCATGCTGACCCTGCTGATGGGAGCCTCTTTTTTATTACAGCAGAAAATGACACCTGTTGCAGGAGATCCCATGCAGGCCAAAATCATGATGCTGATGCCGGTATTCATGACGGTAATCTTTATTAATTTTCCAGCTGGCCTTGTCCTGTATATGCTTGTAAACAACATTATTTCCATGGGACAGCAATATTATATTCAAAAGAAATTTTCGTAAGCAGGAGGAAAGATGACACAAACACGGGAATTCAGTGGAAAAGATGTCAGCGCTGCCATTCAGAATGCGTGTACCGCATTAAACCTTTCAAAGGATAAACTCAAATATGATGTGATTTCAGAAGGCGCTTCTGGAATATTTGGAATTGTCGGCAGAAAAGATGCTAAAATCAGGGTGTCGGTACCGGAAACAATTGATCCGGCTGCTGCCCGGAAAGCTGCTGAAGGCATCAAATCCATTGTGGACGAAGCCTTTGGAGAAGAAACCCGGAAGGCACCTTCACAATCCGCACCAAAACCGGTTGAACCGTCTCCAGAGGTCTTTGAAGAAAAACCTGATGATCCGTCAGATGATCTGTATGAAAATGACGACGATACAGACACCCCCTATGATCTTGACGGGCTGGAAGCAGAAGAGACAGAAGATCCGGTGTTTAACGGTGTAGACGTTACCCAGGAAGCCATCGATCTTGGTGTTGAAGCCCTTCAGAATATGGCCAATCTGATCACTGATGACGCCACCGTGTCTGCCCACGCAGAGCAGGACCGATTGACTCTCAGAATTGAGGGCGGTAATGCCGGTATTCTCATCGGCAGAAAAGGCCAGACGCTGGATGCCATGCAGTTTCTGGTCGACAAAATGATCAACCGGAAAAGTGACGCCAGGGTAAGGGTAAAGGTTGATATCGAAGGCTATATGGAAACCCGGAAAGCCAACCTGAAACATCTGGCCATTAAAATGGCGGATAAAGCCAAAAAGACCGGTCGTCCCGCCACCATCAACCAGATGAGTGCCCAGGACCGCCGGATTGTTCATCTGGCACTCAAAGATGACATGGCTGTCAGAACCCAGAGCATGGGAGATGGGTATTACAGACGACTGGTGATTTTCCCCAAGAAAAAAGCGCCGTTCAGAGGAAAGAAACGGTCAAAGCGATAACCTGACATGACAGATACAATTGCTGCAATAGCAACTCCTTTTGGAAGTGGCGGTATCGGTGTCATCCGGATCTCCGGCCCACAGGCCTTTGATATTGCATCAATGCTTTTTTCCAGAACCCGGATATCTCCTGTGGGATACAAGAACCTGCTGTCTCACAGGGTTTATCACGGCTTTGTCTTTGATCCTGAAACCACAGATGTGATTGACGAAGTTTTATTGATTCCCATGAAAGGGCCGAGATCCTATACTGCAGAGGATGTGATCGAAATACAGGCCCATTCCGGAACCGTTGTTCTCAGGACGATTCTCGACCATGTTCTTTCCATGGGCGCTCGCCTTTCCGAGCCGGGAGAATTTACCAAACGGGCATTTTTAAATCAGAGAATTGACCTGACACAGGCCGAAGCTGTGGTGGATATTATTAATGCAAAATCATCAAATGCCCTGAAGTATGCATCTTCCCAGAGTATGGGCGGTTTGCGCAAACAAATTCAGTCGTTACGGGACAAACTGGTTCAGTTTTTATCCCTGCTCGAAGCCGGAATTGATTTTCCAGATGATACAATGCCGTTTGAAGCTGGTCCGGATCAAACAGCCCTTGTTGATGAGGTTATCCATCAATGCTGCGGATTTATCCGCCAGCATGATGATGCCTGCTTTTTAAAAGACGGCATCCGGATCACCATCTGCGGCGCACCCAATGTTGGTAAATCCAGCCTCATGAACCGGCTGTTGAATCAGGACCGGTCGATTGTAACGGCTGTTCCCGGAACCACCCGGGATCCTGTTGAAGAAGGGATCAACATCGACGGCATTCCATTTATTCTTGCAGATACCGCCGGCATCCATCAGACCGACGACCTGGTGGAAATCATCGGCATTGAAAAAACAAAAGAACATATCACCGCCTCTGATCTGGTCCTGTTCATGAAAGAACCGGGATCGCCTTTTCTGGAAAAGGAATTTGAAAAAGTGGTTCCTCTGGGCAAAAATGTCATTTTTGTCATCAACAAAATCGACCTTGATCCCCGGTATCAGCCAGAGCTGCCTGAAAAACATGAGAATCTTCCAACTGTCAAAATTTCAGCCCTGCACAATAAGGGAGTCCAGGAATTAAAGCAGAAAATCGTGGCAGTAACCCTGTCCCAGCTGGATCTTGGAACATCTTCGGTGATCCCGAACCTGAGACACAAAAAAGCCCTGGAACAGGCGGTACAATATCTTGAATCGGTCAGGAGTGCCCTGGCCACCACCCGCCCTGAAGAAGAGCTCATGGCAATGGATATTAAAAACTGTATCGATGTGCTGGGAACAATTACCGGCGAAACCGCCTCTATAGATATACTGGATACGATTTTTAATAACTTTTGCATTGGAAAATAAAAGGATGTGACAATGGCATTAGACCTGAAAAAACATTTTGTAAAATATGAAGCCCTGGTTCAAATGGTAGACGCGGTTTTTGACCGTGTCAAAAATGAATTTCCCGTTGAAGTATTCTGCCGGGAAAAATGCAGTGACTGCTGCTATGCCCTTTTTGATCTTACCCTGATTGAAGCGATCTACCTTAAAGACCAGTTCAGCAGACAGTTCAGCGGCAGCCAGAAAAATAAAATCCTTGAAATTTCTGACAAAACTGACCGGGCATTGACCAAAATGAAACGCCAGGCATTTAAAGCGGTGAAAGAAGGGGCGGATCAACTGGAAATCATTGCCAAAATGTCCCAGGAACGGGTCCGGTGTCCGCTTCTGGGAGAAGACAATCTGTGCGCCATGTATGACAAGCGGCCCATTACCTGCAGAGTATACGGGATCCCCACATCCACCGGCGGCGTCAGCCATATCTGCGGGCGAACCAATTTTAAGCAGGGAGAACCCTATCCCACCCTGAACATGGATAAGATTTACACCCAGCTTCAACTGTTGTCCGCAGAACTGGTCAAAGAGATCCAGTCTGAAAAAATCAAGATGCATGAAATGCTCGTTCCGGTTTCAATGGCATTGATGACCACTTTTGATGAAGACTATCTGGGAGTCAAAAAAAATGGATAATACCTTTACCCGCGAGCAGATTGAAGAAAAGAAAAAAGCCATTTTCGATGCCATGGGAAAACGGGGGCAAAACCAGATCCTTAAAAAAGGGTATGATGCCTGGAATCCCTTTGCCGAACCCAAGGACCCCATTGATATCCGCAGGGACAAAACCAAGCGGACCAGCCAGATGCTGATCCGGGAATTTTTAAGCCGGATCGATGCAGATGAATATTCAAACACCTATGCCCAGGCAGCCCTTGAAATGTGCCTTGGCATTATCAATGATGACGAAAAAATCCGGGGCATGTTTGATTTTGCTGTCTGGTATGATCAGCTCCTCAAAAAAGAAGGCCATGACACCCTGTGAGCCGCTACCGCCAGGAGGTTTTAAATATCCTGGCCCGGTCCGATACCCGGGTGTCGGCCAATGCTTTTATCAAGGCCATCCAGGAGCAATTCTCCGTTTCCAGCCGCTGTGCCAGAACCATCCTCAAAGAGCTGGTGGACGACCAGGTTCTGTCGTATCAGGATCTTTACGGAACAACCTATGTTGAAACAAACTTTTTAAAACCGGTTCACATTTCAAAACATTTTACGCTTCAGCCATGGAAACAGGCAGATTCAAACCAGTCACAAACAATTGACATTGTTGTCCACCAGGGAATTTCCTTTGGCTCAGGGCAGCATCCAACCACCCGTTTGTCCCTGATGGCCATTGACGACTGCCTCCTGGAAAATCCCTGTATGGACATGGAAACGTTCCGGATGGGGGCAGACATCGGAACCGGTTCCGGTGTTCTGGCCATTGCACTGTGCCGTTCCGGCAGGTTTGACTGCATTGCCTACGACATTGATCCCATCGCTGTCAACGAGGCACAGAAAAACATTGCACTCAACCGCCTTGAAAACCGGATTGACCTCAAGGACACCCCGTTCACACAAATGCCGGATTCTTTTTCCGTGATCTGTGCCAACCTGCGGTGGCCAACCCTGTATACACTGGCTGACAGTATACATATCAGCCTTAAAAAAAATGGTGTTGCCATTTTATCCGGTGTCCGGCCCTGGGAAAAAAATGCCCTGATAGACTGGTATGCTGACAAACACTTTTCCCTGTTATGGCAGAAAGATGAAAAAAACTGGTCAGCCTTTGTGCTGATGAAACATCTGTGATACAGGTGTTTCATGGTCAAGAAACTGTTTCTCATTGGAATGCTCCTGTTTGCCGGAGGCATACTCTGTGCAAACATCTATTTCTGGACAGATAAAAACGGCATCCGGCATTACTCCAATACCAGCCCGCCGGTGGATGGAACCGTACAGGAAATCCAGGAACACCAGAACATCCTGAACCGGCTTTCCAGCACCCCAGACAAGGGCCAGCACTTTGACGTCTTAAAAGTGTATGACGGCGACACTGTAAAAGTAAAAGGCATGGGGCTTGTTTTCACTGTTCGCCTGGTCGGGATTGACGCACCGGAAACCGGATATGGCGGCCAAAAAAGCCAGCCGTTCAGCCACGCATCCAGAAAATATCTGTCCCGTCTCCTGGAAAACCGGCAGGTGCGCTTAAAAAGCTATGGCACCGACCAATACAATCGTCAGCTGGCAGAACTGTTTGTTGACAACACCAATATCAACCTGGCCATGATACAGGCCGGCCTTGCCGAAGTCTACCAGGGCAAACGTCCCAAAACACTGGATTCAAAAGGATATCTTCACCAGGAACGCCAGGCCAGACAACTGTTCAAGGGAATGTGGCAACAGCGGAAAAGCTATATCAGCCCTCGGCAGTGGCGAAAAGAGCACCCCAGAAAATAAGCCTCAGGTTCCGGTTTTTTTCAGTTCGATGCCGTTGATCGCTTCCGCCAGCAAAGGAATCCGGTCTTTCCGCGATACCAGATCCTTGTACGGCCCCAAAAGTATGCATCTTGTTCAGCCCTGCCTTTTTTGAATAGGCATTCCATGACTCGATTCCGGGAATCACACGAATGGGGCATCCGATGCTGGATAATATGGGAATAAACGAACAGGCTGATGGCTTTTTCTTCCAGAAACTGGCGATCTGAATTTCCGGTCACAGTTTTGAACCACCACATCAAAAAATCGCAGCGCGTCTATTGAAAACTGTTTTGCATGGGGCATGATACTGGCATATTGCTTTACCACAAAAAAATCATGGAGAAATCTCACCCATGACCGGTTTGCATCTTCACTGAGCAATTCCAGAACACCAATTTTCATGAATACGGTATATCAAACCCTGAAAATCTTTTCCACAAAAGAGAAAATTTTTTCAGAATTTAAAACATAAAATGCCTATAATTTTCAATTGTTACGTATATTTTTTTACACAAATATTTATTGAAAAGTCAAAAAGCCAGAATCTGTGTCGTGTTTCCAGCGTGCTTTTTTTTATCTGTTCTGACAGGTATATATTTTGCGTGCTTTAACTGCATCAACCTGGAAAATTCTGTTGTTTTATCTAGTCACAACATCGTTAAGGATTCCTTTTGTTTTACTGGTACTGCTCCAAAGCACCCTGCCAACAGCTCATGTCATCGCTGCAATGCGGGTTGACAAAAAGATTCAGGGCAACCAGGCCCTGTGATTTTCAAAAAAAGGAGGGTCCTATGAAACAGATTGTTTTATGTATTGCGTTTCTTGTGATGCTGGGGGTTGCCTCAGGCTGGGTTGCAGAGGCATCTTATTTTGACGCACGAACCGGTCACCGGTATATCCGCTACGGATCAGACACCTATGCGGAATTTTCCAGAAAAGGCCGGTTTCTTAAACTCGTTCCGGCAGACCTGCCCCTGCTGGTCCATGGTTCAAGCATTCACCCAATAACCGATGAATGCTATGTTGTATATGAACGGTGTCTGGAGGGAAAAATGGTTTATCAGCCCATTCCTGCCACTGATCCGCACCCAGAGGGATGGAAAGCCCAGAAACTGCTGCGGCTGTTGAAATAGTCACGCACACATCCTCTGTCGGCAATTTTATCTTTACCTGCCTGAAAACGCCCTGGTAAAAACCGGGGCGTTTTTTTTTTCGCTCAGGGCCTATACTTTTCAGCCTTATTGTAGTATCGAGAGCAAAACACTGTTTATGCTTTGATCAAAAAAGTACTCTGAGACACGAAAATATCCAAAGGCTTGAATATGAATGCCCCTTCTAAAAAAACCGTATCGTTTTTACAAAAATATTTGCCGTTCACCCTTGTTTTCATCACCATCCTGATAACGATCATGGTGCTGGGTGTTTTTATCGCAGCCAAAAAGGCAGATGTGGCAAAACGCCAGTCAGAGCAGATGGCCGAACAAAAACCATTGACAAACGTGGTGACACTGGAGGTGGTGCCCGGGATGATTCAGGAGAAAATCAGCCTTCCTGGCGTGGTCACTCCCTGGGTATCCCTGGAAGTGGTTTCTGAAATCCGGGGGAAAATCGTTCAGCGGAACGCCCAGGAAGGCAGGCAGGTCAGGAAGGGCGATATTCTGGCCACGATCGATAAAAGAGATTACCAGAACGCATTTGATTCCGCCCTTGCTTCCTGGGAAACCGCCGTCGCCAATCAAAAACGGCTTGCCGCCCTGGTCAAAAACAATTTTGTCACCCAGTCCCAGCTGGATGATGCGGATGCAGCAGTCAAAACCACCCGGGCGGCAATGGAAAATGCCCGCCTCAATCTGGATCGCTGTCAAATCCAGTCTCCCATGGACGGTATTATCGACCGGGTTCATATTGAAAACGGCACCTATTTAAATGTGGGAGACCCGGTGTGCCAACTTCTTCAGATCGACACGTTAAAGGTGACCGTAGGGATTCCAGAGTCTGATGTGGATGCGGTGCGATCCCTTTCAACCTTTAAAATGACCATTGATGCCCTGGATAAAGCGGTTTATACCGGCCAGTATCATTATTTGTACAGCACGGCAGATTCCCTTGCCCAGCTGTATACCCTTGAGATCAAAGTGGAAAACCCGGACCACCGTATCCTGCCGGATATGTTTGCCCGGGTAGAAATTATCAAGCGTCAGGCCCCCCAGGGACTTGCCGTTCCCATCTATTCCCTTGTCGGACAGGAAAACGCACAAGGCGTGTTTGTTGAAAACCAGGGAACCGTTGAATTCAGGCCGGTGAAAAAAGGGTTCCAGGACGGCTGGAATGTTCAGATTACTCAAGGGCTTTTTCCCGGAGACCATGTGGTGGTGGTGGGACACCTGCACATTGAAGACCGGGAAAGGGTCAATGTCATCCGAACCCTGAAGACCATGGAGGAGCTATACCAGTGATTGTCCCGGATCTGGCCATTAAAAACAGAATCAGTGTACTGGTCCTGGGCGCCATCATCATGATCATCGGCATATCTGCCTATGTGTCACTGCCAAGGGAAAGCAGCCCGGACATCACCATTCCCTTTGTCTTTGTTCAGACAGACTATCGGGGGGTCTCTGCTGCCGATATTGAAACCAGCATCACCATCAAAATTGAAAAAAAACTCAAAGGCCTGGACAAGGTTAAAAACATCAGCTCGGTCAGTGCCCAGGGCCTGTCCCAGATCAATATTGAATTTCTGCCGGGAACTGATATCGATGACGTTCTGCCCAAGGTGAAAGACAAGGTGGATGAAGCCAGAAACGACCTGCCCGGGGACCTTGAAAATGATCCCATGGTCTTTGAAGTGAATTTTTCCGATATGCCCATTGCGGTTTATGCCCTGGCTGGAACCTGCGGTCCCCGGATGCTGAAAAAGCTGGGGGATGATTTAAAAGATGATATTGAAGCGGTTCCGGGTGTGCTTGAAGCGGAGGTCACCGGCGGCCTGGAAAGGGAGATACGGGTTGAGATCAATCCGGACAAGCTGGCCTATTACCGCATTCCCATTGTGGCGCTGCAACAGGCTGTTTCCAGTGAAAACCAGAATACGTCCGGCGGTGCCATTACACTGGGGGATGGCCGTTACCAGCTCAAAGTTCCCGGAGAGTTTGAAACACCGGAAGAGATTCTTTCGCTTGTTGTGACAACCCATGACGGACGTCCGGTTTACCTGAAAGATGTGGCCCGTGTGCTGGATACCACCAAGGAAGAGACCTCACGGTCCCGTCTGAACGGTATGGAATCGGTGAACATTTCCGTTAAAAAGCGGGCGGGTGAAAATATCATTGAAATCTCGGACAAAATTGATGCCATTATACAGTCTATCCAGCCGACACTTCCCCAAAACACCACCATCACCAAACTCATGGATCAGTCAAAGGATATCCGGAATATGGTGGCCGACCTGGAAAACAATATCATCTCCGGACTGATACTGGTGGTGGTCACGCTTTTCATTGTTCTTGGATTTCGAAATGCCCTTCTGGTGGGCCTGGCCATTCCATTTTCCATGTTCCTCTCCTTTGCCGTACTGCAGGCACTGGGATATACCCTGAACATGGTGGTCCTGTTTTCCCTGACCCTGGCTTTGGGAATGCTTGTGGACAACGCCATTGTCATTGTTGAAAATATTTACCGCTACCTGGAGCAGGGAGTCCCCAGAATTGAAGCCGCTATGCGGGCCACCGGAGAAGTGGCGTGGCCGGTTATGGGATCAACCCTGACCACTCTGGCTGCTTTTTTTCCCATGATTTTCTGGCCGGGCATCATGGGCGAATTCATGAAATTTCTGCCCATCACCCTGATCATCACCTTGTCCTCTTCCCTTTTTGTGGCCCTGGTGATCAATCCGGCACTGTCAGCCTTTTTCATGCGGGCCAAATCAGTCTCTTCTGAATCTGCTGCACTCAGTGCGGAACAGATTCAGGCCCAGGGAGAAAAACCCGTTGAAATACAGGGACGCCTGCTCAAAAACTATGCCGGGGTATTAAACTGGTCTCTGGACCACAAAATTACCATTTTTACCGGTTCTTTCGGCGTATTGATCATTCTGGTCATGGTCTGGCTGCTGCGGGTGGGAATTGAAACCCCTGTAGAGCTGTTTCCCTCAATCGATCCAAGGTCTGCCTATGTCAATATCGATCCGCCCGAAGGGACAGATATCGAATATATTGACCGGGTGGTCAAAAAAGTGGAACAGGCCATTTCAGCCCCGGCTGAATCCGACTATTCCCGGGCCATGTCCCTGCAGGAACACGTCCGCTCAGATGGGCGTAAATTCATGGCTCCAAGCAACATCAACAACATTGAACACCTCTATGCCAAGGTGGATATCGGATCTTCCAGCAGCGTTTTCAGCAGCAATCTTCCCAATCACATCGGAATTCAGTTCCAGGATTTTGAACATCGGAAAACCTCTACAAAATCAGATCTGGAAGATATCCGGAACAGGGTTTTACAGATTGCCGGGGTAAAAATCACCGTGGATGAAATGGAAGAAGGTCCTCCCACAGGAGCGCCGATCAATATTGAAATTTCCGGAGACCAGTTTTCCGTTCTGGGGCAGCTCTCGGAAAAGATTCAGGACCTTCTTGAAAAAATTCCCCATGTCAAGGATATCAGGGATGATTACCAGGGTGGCCTGCCCAGTGTCCAGGTCATCATTGACCGCCAGAAAACCGCCTTGTTCGGACTGACCACCAGTGCCATTGGATCGGCTTTGAAAACCGCTTATAACGGACTGGATGTTTCCACCTACTATGAAGGTGATGAGGATTACGATATTGTTGTCCGCCTGGGAGAATCCGACCGCCAGATCAGTGATGTGCTGTACCAGCTGATGATCCCGTCCCCCACCGGAAAACTGGTTCCCCTGACCACTCTGGCCAGGATCGAATTCAAGGGAACCATTGGCGATATTGTCCGCAAAAATCATGAACGGGTGGTAACGGTCAAGGCCAATGTAAACGAGTCCATGACCTCTGGAAGTGTTGCCAGAATGAAGGCCCAGGCCCTGCTGTCGAAAGTGGATCTGCCAGCAGGATACCACATCCGGTTTACAGGAGAAAACGAAGAACAGAAAGATTCAGAAGTGTTTTTGTCCAAGGCCTTTTTGCTTGCTCTGCTGCTCATCTTCCTGATTCTGGTCTCGTTGTTTAACTCTGTGGTTCAACCCGTGATTATTTTAACCTCTGTTTTCCTGTCACTTGGCGGAGCGTTTCTCGGCCTGAGCGTTATTGGCTCGCCCTTTGGGATCATCATGACCGGTGTGGGGATCATATCGCTTGCAGGGGTGGTGGTTAACAATGCCATTGTCTTGATCGACTACACCAACAAGCTGCGGGACGGAGGAATGGCAATCCGTCCTGCGCTGGTGTCTGCCGGTGCCACACGGCTTCGTCCGGTGCTTTTAACTGCGGTGACAACCATCCTTGGGCTGCTGCCCATGGTCACGGGCATCAGCTTTGATTTTCATGCCATGACCATTGCCACCACCAGTGAATCCAGTCAATGGTGGCGGTCCATGGCAGTGGTTGTGATTTTCGGCCTGATGATTTCCACCATCCTTACCCTGGTGGTGGTGCCGACACTTTATGCCTTTCTGGAAGAATGCAAATTACACATTTCAGAGCGGCTTGACCGGCGCCGGCACATTCAGGCCGAGGCTTAACTATTTTTCATTATCATCCATCTTGGCCAGCTCCCGCAAGATACCCAGGGGCGACTGACCAAAGGCAAGTGACCGAATCCGCTCAATCCGGGCGGTATCATTTTCAAACTTCTTTTTCAGGCGGGATTCATATGCCTCTTTGATGGCGTCAACCAGCTGATCAAAGTCACAGGGTTTTTCAAGGATCTTGAATGCACCCAGCCGCGTACATTGAACCGCTGTTTCAATGGTGGCATGGCCGGATAAAATAATAATTTCCAGGAACCGGTGCCCCTTTTTCAAGGTTTCCAATACCTGAACACCATCCATTCCCGGCATCTGCAAATCAATTACAGCGACGTCAAACCGTCCTTTTTCAGCCATGGAAATGGCATCTTTGCCATT
>JAABSK010000208.1 GCA_011390435.1 Desulfobacteraceae bacterium
GAAGGATTCACCTACCATGATCTCCACATCAAGTAATTGGACAGGCATTCCTTGTGGAGAATACAGATTGCCGATGTAAATAAAATCTACCCCTCTGCGAATAAAGGGAAGTTCACCATCAAAAACACCCCATTCGGTCTTTACCGGTTTTGGCTGAACCGGCCATGGATCCTGTTCATCGAGCTCCAGATGATTTCCCTGCAACTTGAACGTTGGTTTACACACTACGGATGCCAGTATCCCATCCTCTGAGACAACCGTATTAAAAAACTCTGTATTGTAAGGGGTTCGATTTGCCAGATCCATAAGATTCCTAACAATTCAATCGGATTCGTTCACATTTTACAAGCACATCGTCATTGGCCTGAAGCTTGACGGTACTATCGGTAATAGGAAGTCGCATTGGCCACCCATTTTTTATATCAACATTCGAGTTGTGCGTCAAGAGATTATCGCCACTTGATATGGTATGCAGGTCAAAGGAGGGTTTTGCCGCAAGGAAACGGATAGAATATCAGGCTCTTCGACACATCCTGTGGAATTTTGTTCAGCCCATCCCCTGTGTCACGATAGATGTCACCACAACTAAAAATTGAAAATGGGGCATTGAGGTGACCGACATGGGATATTCTATCCAAATCAAAGAGACTTTGTTACAAAAGGCTTTATCAGGCAGAAAAACCCAACACGAAAGAGCAACAAAATTTGGTGTTGGCAACTCCACCATCCAGAACTGGTTAAGACACTTTAGAAAAAACAGTGATACAAAGTTGAAATCAAGAGAAAAATGCTCCAAAGACTGGACCCCTGAAGAACGGATATCCGCTTTGATTTTATTGAATATTTTGACAAAATCCTGAAAAAATGATCTTATAACTGTCGAACACATGATAAGGATTTCTGATGAAAAACAAACCAAATCCGGCAGAATGTACAGTGGCTGAATCCTATGATACTACACCCTATGCGGGAAATCCCTATTATTACACACATCCGGGTGTGTTGGCTGCTTATGGTGTTCTGTATGGCCTTACACCCGCCAACCCGGCAGATTGCCGGTTACTTGAGCTGGGATGTGGGGATGGAAGCAATCTTTTTCCCATGGCGTATGAATTTCCAGAAAGCCGCTTTGTGGGCATTGACCTGTCACCGGTGCAAATTAAAATCGGCCTGAAAAGTATCGATTCTCTTAATCTCAAAAATATCGAATTGTCCACCCGCAGCATCATGGACATGAGTGAGGCTGACGGCAGGTTTGATTATATCATCGTCCATGGGGTTTATTCCTGGGTCCCTTCCGAGGTGAGAAAAAAAATCCTGGCTATCTGCAGAAACAATCTGTCGGATCAGGGCATTGCCTATATCAGCTATAATGTACTGCCGGGTTCCCGGTTCAACCAGACCATGCGGGACATGCTGCTGTATCGGACCCGTCATATCAAAGATCCCGGCCAAAAGGCAAAGGCGGCAATTGATCTTTGCAACACCATGCTTGAGGGAACTGCTGACAGAAATTCTGTTTATGATGTTCAAGTGAAGAACTTTGGAAAAACCCTTCAAAACGTGCCAAATGTGTCAAGCTATCTGCTCCATGAATACATGGAACCCGACAATACCGCATTTTATTTCCACCAATTTGCCGGGGATCTGAAAACCCACGGTCTGCAATATATTTGTGATGCAGACCAGCCGGATTTTGAACTCGACAGCCTTCCGCCGAATACCGCAGCCGTATTTGAAAAAATATCTGATAATGCCTTTGAAGTGGAACAATATATCGATTTTTTTAAAAACACACTTTTCCGGCGTTCTTTGATCTGCCATAAAGAAATGGAACCCAATTCAGAATACCGACTGGACCGGATCCAACACCTTTACGCAGCAACAGATGTGATCCCTGTTCTGGATTCACCCGACAGCCCAGTTGAAGAGGCCACCGCATTCAAAACCGCTTCAGGACGAAAATTTAATATCACAGACACGTTTGCCCGAATCGTTCTGCATAAGCTGAGCAGAATCAAACCCTGCACCATCCGCGTGGATTCTCTTATTAAGACGATGTTGAAGCAGGGTCTTTCCCAAACTGGGCCCGATTTTCAGAAACATGCTGAAAAAACAGGGCATGTTATCTATACCCTTTTCTTTAACGGCGTACTGGAACTTCTCGGTGCCGGGCGTCAATGTATCCCTGAAGCAGGTGATTTTCCTACAGCATCCCCGGTTTCACGTTTACAGGCACCTTCCCGCCGGATAACCAACCTGTGCCACAGGACCATCCTGATGGATGATGACATGGCATGTTTTGTCCTATCCCGTCTTGACGGCACCCGGGATCGGAAATCGCTCTGTGACCTGATGACAGAGGCTGTTCAGACCGGCCTGATCCGTATACCAACACAGAAAACCACACATATAGAAACGGTTCGAAAATCGATGCAGCATCAGCTGGCTTTGATTCTTCAGCAATTGCCCCGTTGCGGCGTATTGATCCGTCCGGACTGAAACCGGACTGAAAATCCGGTCACACGCTTTTACCTGGACGCAGTTAAAGGGAATCTGGGTCATCAGGTGAGTCATCAAGCAGATCAAACAGCCTGCAAAAATCACCTGTGCGCAGGGGTCGTTGATATATGGCGATTATCGGTTTTTCCGGAAGCCCCCCGATAAATACTGCTTTGGGCGGTTCTATTCCGGTGCTGCCCATCTTGTGCTCTGAACTGTTATTGGTTAGGGATTGATAATTTTCCAGAAAAACAGGCATCGGCAGAATGAGGTTTTCATCAAGTCGGCTGCTAACGGACCAGTTTGCCAGACAGTTTGAAAAAATGGGGGGTTCAAAAAATGAATCTATATCAAGCTCAGGGAACCTTACATCAGACAGCGCCTTTTCAAACTCATTGAACCGGTCATATCGTGCGGCCGTCATCTCTTCAAAAGCCCGGAAAACTTGTCCGAAGCGGTCAAAAACTGTATGCCAGAACCTGTTTTTATCTTTCATGTGTGCCTGCCCCATGATGAGCAAAGGATAGGTCCTTCCCAGGCTGTCGCTGCTGTCTTTGATAATTCCCACAATAAGAGACTGTTTGTGAGCACCCATTGTCCAGAACCGGAAGGAATGTATGCCTCTGTTTTTTTTGGAATCCACCCCACCTGATCTCATCCCTGCGTCCACCCAGGAGGCCAGCGCATTGACCAGCGGGAGGTCCGTATTTACCCGGATATAATCTGAAAACGCCGGATGCTTACCACAGGCGGCGATATCCAGTTTCAACCGGCGCCTGTCTATTCCCAGCATGGGGCAATCTCCACAGGCGGCCTTCCCGGCGTGCTCCCCAGCAGCCCTATAACCTCCTGGCTGCCGGAAAATTCATACTTAACGCTTATAGACCGGACGCCCAGGCGGGCGAGGCTTTCCTGGTGCTCAGGAAAATCAGCAGGGGAGAAACTGCGGCGCCCTCCCTTAAAATCATTGAGAAACCGGGGAAAGGAATACGGGCCGGTATATTTTTTTACAAGGGTCAAGCTACCGATTTTAATTGAAAAAATAACCTGACATTCAGACTGGGGCGACCAGTTGAACACTCTTTGAACAGGGTAGTTCAGATTTTCCAGCAAAACAGACCCCTCTGTGCAGACCATTTCAAGCAGTGTGGCATGAGGCGGAATTTGGGAGTCTTCATTGGCGCTGGTGGGAAGGCCGCTGATTTTTACCTGGTACTGGGATTTGACCGGCCTGGCTGCCTTCACCCCCCTGGCAAGAAAAGAAAAAAATCCCGGTGCCAGGGCAACACTTTTATCATAGAGCTTTGCTGCATAGTACCCTTGTTTGAGGCCGCGTTTCACAAAAGGGGCTGCTGGTCCCTCCAGAAATCGGGTAACCAGCCCATCTGATCCCATCAGCAGGGCATTCATGTTCTGCGTGCCCGCAGAATCCTGAACACCCAAAAGGACTTCCTGCTCCCAGTTCTTCTGGAGACGGCAAGCAGTTTCTTTAAGGGCGAACTCATGAAAAAAATCCATGGGAGCAGACAAAAGCTGCCAGATATGTGCGCTCTTTTCATCCGGATATCCTACTATCTGCCGCAACCGTTCGAAAGCCTGCTGCGCTGCAAAAAAAGGGATTGTGTCGGTGCCTGGATCGTTGGAATATATATCTGTGGCAAAAGCGAAAGCTGCCTGCTGGGAAGACACCAGTGGTGCCAGTAGGGCAACGTTATCCTGATACACCATGAACGCCTTGCCGGCCTGGAGCAGTTCTGCGTCATCCATCCTCAGTCTTGAAACCCCTGGTATTTTTGATTTTACCCTGGCAACCGCTTTCCCCACCACGCCGGCCGCCCCACCTTTGACCCGCAACGCAGCCGCCTGGTTATCAAGTGTCCCGATATCCTCAATCAGTTTGACCCACTCAGGCATGCGGTTCTGTCCGGAGAATGGCTGCAGTTCCTTTGGAATGATATCCAGCAGAATCGAGTAAGGCCCTTTTTTCTGACTCATACGTTCGGAAACCGCCAGCCATTCCTGCCGGATCTTCAGATCAATTCTACCATTTTCAAATCCGGCAATAAAAGCCAGCCAGGCATCCAGGTAAGCTGTTTCATACCAGGTATGAAAATCCTGTTTTTTCCCGGCAAGAATAAGCGGCTCAGCCAATGCGGATTCCATATCAACAATAAAACTGTCGATATTTTCCTTGCCATTGCGTGTAAAAGCGGCTGCGACCCTGGTATGGGCCTCATCTTGCGCAGATTTAACCCAGAAATCAGCCAGGGTGTAGGACGGTATTTCCGGATCTGAATTGGCCCGGGTAACCAGCCAGTTCAAAGCGTATCCTTCTGTGGCAAGAATCCGGGCAAGCCATTTTTGCAGTTCATTCATTCTCCGGTTCAAGACTTGGGGATCTTCCTGCCAGGACAGGTAATTCAGATACAATTCCCCGATCTTGATCCGGACCTCCGCTGCTATGTCAGCCCCTGCAACTTCAGCGATATAATCAAAAGCAGGAAACCGCATGTTCTGAATGTTTTGATTCAGGAGCCTGGCTTTCATCAAATTGATCCGGTATACCAGGTGATTGACGTGCCGGATAAACATATCAACCTGCGTATCCTGATTGAAATAGCTCAAGCTTTCCGTCATTT
>JAABSK010000209.1 GCA_011390435.1 Desulfobacteraceae bacterium
ATGACCATGGACAATGATATTGACATGGTCTTTTTTCATGATGCCTAGATTGGCTTCGGATTGAAGCGGATAGGGAGTGCCGAACAGGATGTCCTGGAGGTCGGTGGCCAGCATGGAGCCGCCCCAGCCGTCAGCAAGGGAGCACCGGGTGCATTGTTTGATCAGGTTCTTGTAATCCTGGTCCACACCCATGTGGGTCCGGTGCATGATTTCAACAATCTCACGGTCAATGTTTCTGGGGAGAACCCCTTCCTTGACCCATTTGTCATAGAGAGGTTTGGGCGCGCGTTTCAGGTAAAGAAGTTCACCTTCAGGCTTGCCCCATTCGTTCAGGGCGGCCTCGGCCACTTCAAGGGCGATTTCATCAATATCCCGGTCTCTGGTCTCGCCGTCCACCTCAACGGTGGTGGCAACGTTTAGATGCGGGGCAACGGCCAGAAGTTTCTGGGTGTCTTTAATCTGGTATGCTTCGGTTTCTTTCTTGGCGGCGGACATGAATACTTCAGCCACACACCGGCCATGGTCGGAGTGAGCCGCTGCACCGGCAGCTACCATTCTAGCAAAGTTTCTGGCAGCAATAGTGTTGGCGGTGGCGCCGCAGAGCCCTTTCCGGGTATCCTCCCCTTCAATCCCACCTTTGGGAAGCGGGAGCCTGCAGGGTCCCATTGCACAGTTTTTACAGCAGATTCCCTGGATACCGATATTACAGGGTTTCATGGACACAGCCCGATCAAAGATAGTTTCAACGCCGAGCTTCTGGGCTCTTGCAATCATCTCCTGGGTGCCAATTTCATATGATGCTTCTATCGGATCAGCAAGTTTTGGTGCTTTTGCTTTTTTCTCTTCTTCCATTAGAGGTTCCTCCTCTTGATTATATATAATAATGTTGGGCAGCAGGGATTGCTGCATCAACTTTGTTCCGGTTAACGGGTTCGTTTGTGAATCCGGTCCAGATCCTCAAGGATCTTGTCAAGCATGGTTTTTTGTAAGGCCGCTGCCGTCATGCTGACTTTTGTTTTTAATTTGCTTTCGGTTTTTGTATGTTTTGCCTGTTCAGCAGCTCTTTTATCCCGGATGGCCTGTTCGTCGGCTTCACGTTTTGCAACTGCATCTTTTTGTGCTTTCCTGTCTGCATCTTCTTTGGCTTTGGCATCTGTTTCGGCTTTTGCTTTGGCATCTGCTTCGGCTTTCAGTTTTGCAGCGGCATCCGCTTTGGCTTTGGCCTCAGCGTCCGCTTTGGCTTTGGCTTCTATTTCTGCCTTTGCTTTGGCTTCATCGGCAGGATCAGCTGCCGGTGCTGCGGGGGCTGCCGGTTCAGGCGCTGCCGCCGCTTTCGGGGCTTCAGCCTTTGGCGCCGCTGCTGCCGGTGCGGCTTTTGGCGCTTCTTTTGGCGCTTCTTTTGCAGCAGGTGCCGCTTTTTTGGCGGGGGCGGCTTTTTTCTCTTCTGTTATGGTGAGATCCGCTTCAGGGGCCAGTGCAGCAAAATCAATTTCCACATCATCCAGTCGTTTGGTGATGGGGGCAACATCTTTTGCCGAGCCGCCTTCAAACAGGAGATCAATAAATGTTTTGGCCAGTTTGATGGATTCGGGATGACGCATGATCAGGATGCTGGAGCCGGCAAGCAGGTAAGAAACCGCACCAACGGCTTCCATCAGGATAGCCCGTCTTTCAGGATCACCCAGTTCAGGGGCTTCATCAACGGGTTGTTTGGCTTCCTTGCATTTCCAGACCTCATTCCCCAGGTTATTGATCATGGGATTCTGGAGTTTATCATCGCCCTGGGTCATGGCCGCCATGGTCAGCCGTTCCATTACGGAATAGGAATATTCAAGACCATAACCGAGCCCGCCGGTGGTGGGGTCAACAATGACTTTGTCAAGCGGAACGCCCAGGTTTTCAAGCAGGATGTTCACCTGTTTGGCCAGGTTGACATCAATGGGTGAGGATGAGATGACGGTATGGCCGTATCCCATGGCAGCCGCACCGATTCCTTTATAATTCTTTTCTTCCACCGGTCCGATGATCAGGTTTTCACCTTCACATGCCTCACATATTTTTTTCAATACCTCGGCATCTTTGGCAGGAACAGCACAGCCCCAGATGATCAGCGGGACATTAATCGCAGCCAGGACCTTTTTGACCACTGCAGCCGCATCTTCCGGGCTTGCGTTTTTATCATTGGGGTCCGTGCTTTTCAATTGCAGTACAATCGCCTGGGCACCATATTCTTCCACACATTTTTTGGCCCAGGCCGCCGGATCGGAAATGACGTCCTTGAACGGTGCCTGTGCGGCTGCCGGCCAGTCTTCAGGGGTTATGTCCCAGATTTCCATCGCAATGATGGGTTTATTGGGCATGGCGCCTTCAAACTGGTAAAATGGATAACTTGTCTGACCGCCGACGGTAACTGTTTTGTCACCTTTACCGATGGTGATACCTTTTATACTGCCAGCATAGCTTTCTTTGGTTATTTCAAATCCCACGTTTACCTCCTAAGATTTAAAGATAGTTATGAGTTGAGGGGGTGTATGACATGATTGACGAGTTGTCAGCAGGAAAAGATCATTTAACAGGTAACCTGATGTTAGAATATTACACCATAAATTCATATGATAATCCATTAAATCTGATCCTTTTATAATTACATACTGATAACAGAATATCACTTACAAAACATGGGTTTTTTTGTCAATAGGTGAGTGGATTTATTGAAATTATGGTGAAGAACCTGAAAGTGCTGTGATTCCAGTCGATTGAGAGCAGTAGGTACATTATAGCTATATAGTGAATTGAATTTAGTTAATAAATTGAGCTTGAAAATGCAAAAAAAGTTGATTTTTTTTTATTTATTATATAGTTATTTTATTTGATGTAAATTTTTGATTAAAAATCAATAAGCGTTATTCGGGCTTAATTTTGTAACAGACTCACAGGGTAGTCTAAAAATCATTAAAGGAGTAAACATGGCATTAGATCCAACCAAGCATGCAGACTGGGAAATAGCACAGGATGCAGAAAAAACAATGCTTAAAATTTATGAAATCGGTGAACGACTGGGATTGACCAAAGAAGAGCTTCTTCCCCAGGGGCATTATATCGCCAAGATCGATTTCAGGAAAGTTCTGGAACGTCTGAAAGACAAACCCAACGGAAAGTATATTGATGTCACGGCAATTACTCCGACACCTCTGGGTGAAGGAAAATCCACATCCAGTATGGGACTGGTCCAGGGGCTGGGTAAACTGGGGAAAAACGTCTGTGCCGCTATCCGTCAGCCTTCCGGCGGTCCGACCATGAACATCAAAGGATCTGCCGCCGGCGGCGGTCTTGCCCAGTGTATCCCTTTGACGCCTTTTTCCCTGGGTTTCACCGGCGACATCAATGCCATCATGAATGCACACAACCTGGCCATGGTTGCCTTGACGTCCCGCCTTCAGCACGAAAGAAATTATACGGATGAGCAGCTTGAAAGACTGTCCGGCATGAAACGCCTGGACATTGATCCGACCAATGTGGAAATGGGCTGGATCATGGATTTCTGCTGCCAGTCACTGAGAAACATCATCATCGGTATTGACGGTGTGAACGGCAAGTCAGACGGTTTTATGATGAAATCAAAATTCGGTATTGCCGTGTCTTCAGAGGTCATGGCCATCCTGGCCGTTGCAACCGACCTGAAAGACATGAGAGAGAGAATGGGTAAGATCGTTGTGGCCTATACTAAAAAAGGCAAGCCCGTCACAACTGAAGATCTGCAGGTGGCAGGCGCCATGACGGCCTGGATGGTGGATGCACTGAATCCGTCTTTAATCCAGACCCTTGAAGGCCAGCCGGTCATCGTTCATGCCGGTCCGTTTGCCAACATCGCCATTGGTCAGAGTTCCATTATTGCAGACCGTGTCGGTCTTAAACTGGCGGATTATCATATCACCGAATCCGGTTTTGGTGCGGACATCGGGTTTGAAAAATTCTGGAATCTTAAATGCCGTTACTCCGGCCTGATACCCGACTGTGCGGTCGTTGTCGCTACCATCCGTGCACTGAAATGCCATGGCGGCGCTCCGGTCCCCGTGCCGGGAAAAGCCATGCCGAAAGAATACCTGACGGAAAGTGTTGAATGGGTTGAAAAGGGTTGTGCAAACCTGATCCATCATATCCGGAATGTCAGAAAGGCCGGTATTTCTCCGGTGGTCTGCATCAACGCCTTCTACACGGATACGGATGCTGAAATTGCAAAGGTCCGCGAGCTGTGTGAAGCCGAAGGTGCCAGGGTTGCGCTATCCCGTCATTGGGAAAAAGGCGGCGATGGTGCGATTGAGTTTGCTGAAACGGTTATCGAGGCCTGTGAAGAAAAATCCGAGTTTAAATTCCTGTATGAACTGGATATGCCGATCAAAGAAAGAATTGAACTGATTGCCAAGGAAGTTTACGGTGCAGATGGAGTTGATTACTCTGCAGAAGCCAATAAAGCCATTGCCAGAATTCAGGCAGACCCCGAACTTTCAAAAATGGGGATGTGCATGGTGAAAACCCACCTGTCCCTGTCGGATAATCCGGCCCTCAAAGGGGTGCCCACCGGCTGGAGACTGACCATCAGGGAAGTCCTGACATATGGCGGGGCAGGCTTTATTGTCCCGGTGGCCGGTACGATTTCCCTCATGCCGGGTACCAGTTCCAATCCAGCGTTCAAGCGGGTGGATGTGGATGTCGAAACCGGCATGGTCCAGGGCGTATTCTAATCGAATTTAAAGGAGATATAATGACTGCTGAAATTATAAGCGGAACAGAAATAAGAAAGACGATCCTCGCCGAAGTCAAAGAGGAAGTCGATCAGATGAAAGCCAAATACGGCAAGGTGCCAGGGCTTGTAACCATCCTTGTCGGATCAAGTCCTGCATCCATAAGCTATGTGACCCTCAAGGTCAAGACAGCTATGAGTCTGGGATTTCATGAAATCCAGGATGATCAGCCGGATGATATTTCAGAGGCGGATCTTCTGGCCCTGATCGATAAATATAATAATGATCCGGATATCCATGGAATCCTGGTCCAGCTGCCGTTGCCAAAACACATTGATGATAAAAAAGTGTTAAATGCCATCAATCCGGATAAAGATGTGGATGCCTTCCATCC
>JAABSK010000210.1 GCA_011390435.1 Desulfobacteraceae bacterium
GGCCGGAATACCAGAATCTGGATATTTATCAGGTCAACTGTACCTACTATTCTGCGCTGGGGTGCAACGACGATGCCTATCTTGCCGCCAGAACCATTCAGTTTTTTTCTCCAGGGATCCCTCAGGTATATTATGTGGGGCTGCTGGCCGGAGAAAATGATATTGAACTGCTTGAAAAAACCAAGCTGGGCCGGAATATCAACCGCCACAATTATGATCTGGATGAGATCCGAAAAGAAGTCCAAAAACCCGTGGTCAAACGGCTTTTGAAGCTGATGGAGTTTCGGAACTATTATCCGGCCTTTAATGGTGAGTTCAATCTGTTTAAAAGCAAAGACAGCTGCCTGAAGATTGAATGGACCCATAAAAAATATGTGACCACCGCCCATATTGACATGGTTTCATACAAAACAAAAATTACCTATACCGATCCTGTGGCCTCCAGAACCGTGGATTTTGATGTCTGAGCCGGGCAGTGATGATGCTTAGATCATGGCGGATATTTTCAGCAGGGCCTGATCCAGTTTTTTGGCGGAAACCTTTGTCCGGGTTTTGAGTTCCTGGGCAAATACGGAAATTTTGTATTCTTCCAGCAGCCAGAAAAAAGATTCCACTTCACTGGCCTTTTCCGGCGAAGATCTGTTTGAAAGGGATGCCAGCAGGCGATCCAGATGCGCAATATACCCATTGACCTGTTCTGCTTTTTGTTCAGCTTTCAGCGGTGCTTCAACAGCCCGCTGCGCCCGGATTCTGATGCCGTCAACATACCGGTGCAGTTGTGCGGTCCGTTCAAGTGAGTACAGGCCGGGAAAATGGGGCGGGACCAGATTTTTTAAATCTGTGAACAGTCCGGACAGAATGGCAAAGGTCCTGGGCTTGTCCTGATGGGCAAAGCTCAGCTTCTGGATTGTCTCAAAACAGGAGGTATAGGCCCTGCCCAGTTCGAGGATGGTGGCGATATAGGCCTGGCCGGTGTGATACAATTGTTTGATCTCTTTTTGGGCATGGGCGTCAAATGCCTGTTGGGTGCGGATGTTTTTGGCAAACACCTGGTGTGTGATCTGATCATATAAATCTGTTTGAAACCGGGTCTGGCCGCTGAAAAACGGGGCCAGCTTCCGGATCTCGGTGTGGGTGTTGATATCTTTTTTCAAGGCTTTGAATTCGTGGGGAAAGCACAGGGTGTAAAGGTGGTGAACGCCTTTTTCATGGCATGCCAGCGCCTCTTCCCGGGTTTTGAAAAGGCAGAGAGACAGGAGGACCCTGGACCCGGTTTTCTGCCCGGCTGCGGTATCGATTTTCAAACCTGGATATGCATTCTGTGTAAAGGTTTTGTCCTGGCGGACAACAATGGCATCAGGAAGATCACCAAAATCCCATGTCAGAACCGGAGATTTTTCATGCTTTTTCCGGGCCTGATGAAACGCGTCATCATTGCCGGAAGGCGCTGCTGAAGAAAACGCCTGCAGGATATCGGGCTTTCGTGCTGACAAAATTTCTCTGCCGGAGTCGTCCTGAATGGAAATCCGCATTTTCAAATGGTCCGGCAGGGACTGATCAGACCATTGGGTGGCTGGAATCAATACGCCGAAGCGCTGATGGATGAATGCAGACAACTGACGATACAAAGGGGTGTTGTCCAGCTGTATCTGATCGGCAATGATATCGGCTTTTTCTGATACCGGCACCAGATTCACCCGGTATTTTTTGGGCAATGCCTTGATCAGGGCAATGATTTTCTCCTTGAAAAATCCCGGCACCAGCCGGTCCAGGTTTCCCGGTTCGACAAGGGCAGCAGCTGATGCCGGAACCGCAATGGTGACACCGTCGGTTTTCGCGCCTGGATTGAATTCGTAGGCCAGTTTGAAACGGGCGTCCTTCATGGTCAGGGTGTCAGGGTACCGGGCCAGTGTATCCGGGGCAACCGGGGATTGCTGAAGATCTGCCAGGGTCATTTTTAAAAAGTCCTGATTTTTCTGTTCCTTGAGAAACCGCGAAAATGAGTGAACGCTGAAAAACGGTTTGGGCAGGCGGGAGCGGTAAAACAAAAAGATCTCATCTTCAGAAACCAGGATACCTTTTGTCCGGGTTTTATCTTCCAGGGTTTCAAGCTCGTCAATCAGCTGCTGGTTGTGAACCATGAATTCAAAAGGGGTAAACACCTGGCCCTGGACCAGTGCCTGACGGATGAAAATTTCGCAGGCTTCTTCCGGGTTGATCGTTCCGTAAGCAACCGGGCGGTCGCTGACGAGAATCAGGCCAAACAGGGAAACCTGCTCTTTTGCCATGACCTGACCGCGTTTTTTTTCCCAGTGGGGATCAGACCAGGTCCGGGTGCATAATGGTTTTGCCAGCGCTTCTACCCATTCCGGATCGATGTTGGCAACGGTTCTGGCAAACACCTGGCTGGTCTGGACAAATTCTGCTGCAACAATCCAGTTCCCGGCTGAAGAGAACAGTCCGGAGCCTGGAAATATCATGGCCTGCTGACCTTTTGCCGCCGTAAAAATATTTTTTTCTTTTTTATGGGCAATATGGGCCAGGTACCCGGACAGCAGGGATTTGTGCAGCGCAATGTACAACGGCCCGCCAATGTCAAACGCTTTGGATTTCATCCCTTTTGTTCCGGTTGGCAGGCAGAGGGGATCTTTTCCTTTGATGCCCTGTTCTTTGAGGAGTCTGGAAACCTGGCCATGGATATCTGTCCACTCCCGGATTCGTTTGAACGACAGGAAATGATCCTGACAATACTGCTTGAGCCGGCTTCTGGATTTCAGTTTTTTTTCTGCGGCCTTATAGGCCTGCCAGATGTTCAGGATGGTGATAAAATCAGAGGTCGGGTCTTTGAAACCGGCATGCTTCTGGTCGGCTGCCTGGGTTTTGTCGGCCGGCCGCTGCCGGGGGTCGGAAATGGCCAGAGCGGTGGTGATAATGACAGCTTCATTCAGGCATCCGTTCCGGTCGGCTTCGATCAGGATTCTGGAAAGTTTGGGATCCAAAGGGAGTCTGGCCATCAGGCGCCCGGTCGGGGTGAGGGCATAGCGGTCGGTTCTGGAGGATTTTTTCTTTTTTTTGCCGGTCACCTTGACCGGCTTGATCGCCCCCAGTTCCACAAGAGAGTCAAATCCGTCTTTGATGCTTTTGGGTGCCGGGGGATCAATAAACGGAAAGGTTTTTACATCTCCCAGGTTGAGGAAAATCATCTTCAGGATCACCTCTGCCAGGTTGCTGCGCAGGATCTCCGGAGCGGTGAACAGGGGGCGGGATTGATAGTCCTCTTCGTCAAACAGGCGGATGCAGATTCCGTTTTCAACCCGGCCGCAGCGTCCCAGCCGCTGGTTGGCAGATGACTGGGAAATGGGGCTTACCGGAAGGGCTGTGGTACGGGTTCTGGGAGAATACCGTGGAATACGGGCAAGGCCTGTGTCCACCACATATTTGATGCCTGGAATGGTCAGGGATGTTTCAGCCACATTGGTCGAGACAATGATTTTACGTCCCACCTGGGTTGAGAATATTTTGGCTTGTTCTCTGGCAGACAGCCTTGCAAATAAAGGAAGGAGAGTGGCACCGGCTGGTTTTTTCCCCCGGATCAGCTCCATGGTTTCACCGATGTCCTGTTCAGTGGGCATGAACACCAGGATATCACCGGTGCGGGTCTGGGTCAGCAATTGAGTGACCGCATCTGCAGCTGCTTCAACATATCCCTGGTCTTCCATGGACGGCTTGTCGTCTTCCATGGATAATAACGGCTGGTAAACGGTTTCTACAGGAAACATCCGTCCGGAAACCTCGATAACAGGCGCACCATCAAATGCAGCTGAAAATTTTTCCGTATCAATGGTGGCAGAGGTGATCACCAGTTTCAGGTCCGGCCGTTTACCAATCAGCTGCCGCAGCAGACCCAGTGCAAAATCGATGTTCAGGCTCCGTTCATGGGCTTCGTCCACAATAATGGTGTCATAGGCGGTTAAAAATCGGTCTGCCTGGGCCTCGGCAAGCAGGATGCCATCGGTCATCAGTTTGATGCAGGAGGTGTGGGTGGTTTTATCATCAAACCGGATTTTATAGCCCACGGAACGACCCAGCGGTTCCCCAAGCTCTTCTGCAATCCGTTTGGCCACATTGATCGCAGCGATGCGCCGGGGCTGCGTACAGCCGATCATGCCGCTGGCGCCTCTGCCGGCAGCAATGCAGAATTTGGGGATCTGGGTGGTTTTGCCCGATCCGGTTGCACCGGAAACGATCACCACCGGATGCTGCTGGATGGCCTGAACAATATCCTCTTTTCTGCCGGTAATCGGCAGGTCCGGGTTGAAATTCAGCTGCGCCGGAAGCGTAAGCCCTTTTTTGCTGTGTTGTGACGGTTTCATTGTCCTGAATAGTAACCGAAAGTTTTGAAATGTCAAATCGGTGATGGGATTTTTTTGGGGTTGACAGAATGCAGGGAATAAGAGAAAAAGAAACTTGTTCTTAAAATTTGGAAGCCATGGTGAATGGCTTAAAAAAGATACGTTAACCTGCTATCGATTGAGGAGAAAAATAGCATGGAAGATACCGCTATTAAAATTGGCGGCGCCAAAAAAAGCGTCTTTAAAAACAAGGTGATGGAGCTTCTGCCTGACGGCGGAAACCTGAATGCCTGTCTGACCTGCGGTGCCTGTGCATCAGGTTGTCCGGCAACAGGTCTGGAAGGAATGGATCCCAGAAAGTTTCTGCGGATGGCTGCTCTGGGAATGGATGAAGAAATTCTGACATCAAACTGGGTATGGATGTGCTCCATGTGTACACGGTGCATGTATGTCTGTCCCATGCAGATCAATATCCCCCAGCTGGTTTTCAATGCCAGGGCACAGTGGGCAAAAGAAGACAAACCCAAAGGAATCATTGCATCCTGTGACATGGCATTGAAACATGATACCTGCTCTGCCATGGGGGCCAATGAAGAGGATTTTCAGTTTGTTGTGGAGGATGTGCTGGAAGAATACCAGGAAGCCCAGCCTGAATTTGCAGAAATGACAGCAGATGTCAACCGCCAGGGGGCCTATTATTTTTTGAATCAGAATTCCCGGGAGCCTGTGACCGAGCCGGATGAAATGGTGCCGTTATGGAAAATCATGC